>CAWUKP010000118.1:0-7535 GCA_963922975.1 uncultured Spongiivirga sp.
ATCACAAAAGCTGCGATGCTCCAGAGTAAGGCATTTTTCAAGCCTTTTTTCCAAGCAGTGAATTTTAGGAAGAATCCTGTTTTCCCTGCGATCAATCCTAGCAGAAAAAAGCCGAAAGTCAAGTATCCTCTGGCAAAGACGCCAAACTGAAAGTCTAATTTCATGAGATGCCCCTGCAGTGTATTGCTTTTAAAAACTTCCAAAAGACCACCGTTTTTAAGCAAGTCGAAGTAGGCAACGATGGCGGGATTCTCGGGATTCATATCGATATCGGTGAACATAGGGTTAGCACCTACAGTGGCGAAAATCACGTATCGGAAGACACCCAGAAAGATGATACCTGCGATAATGCTCAACCATTTCACAGACATGCGGTAAAACGGAATCAACACAATTCCTAACAAGGCGTACATCGTTAAAATATCACCTCTGTAAAACAAGTGATGCCCTGCGCCAATAATCAGCAATAGGGTAAGGCGCCACAAAAATCGTCCCGCAAAATCTCCTCCTTTTTGCGCTCCTCGATCCATTTGAATGAAGAAACTCAACCCAAAAAGAAAAGAGAAAAGCGCAAAGAACTTTCCGCGTATGAATAGAAATACAAAACCATTCACAATGACATCTAGAATCCCTTGATTAGTGGCTTCCATGCCTTCTGCTGGCGTCGGTCCGCCAATATAGTTTTCTACCATGTGAACCAGCACAATGCCGGCAAGCGAAAAGCCCCGGAGGGCATCTACTGCGTGAATTCTTTGTGAAACAGATGTCATAGGCGTTAACTTAATTGGTATACAATGGCTTGGTACGGGAGCAACAGAAACTCCTTATAGGTTTTATCGTCTTTCACCAAATCGTTGCTTATTAGTTTTTGATGACGATTGTAATTGATATGTGCAGGCAGGGTGAAGTGCTCATTCTTTGTGGAAAAACTAAGTAATACCAAATAGCGCTTGTCTTCCCAGCTTCGCATGTAGGCATAAACAGCCTCATTGTTCACGTCTAAATATTCGTAGGCTCCGTAGACCAAACCCAGGTGCTCCTTTCGAATTTTGACGATCTTTCTAAAGTAATTCAGCACTGAATGTGGGTCTTTTTCTTGTGCGGCTACCGAAACTCCTTCTTTGTAATTGTTGTTCACCTCAATCCAGGGTTCCCCCTCCGAAAAACCAGCATACGTTTCTGTAGTCCACTGCATGGGCGTTCGGGCATTGTCTCTACTGGCGTGCTTCTGATCTTCTAAAAAAGTGGCTACATCTCCGCCTTCAGCAATCAGTCGCTCGTACATATTCAGCGTATTAATGTCTTTGTGTTGTTCGATGCGTTCAAATTTGATGTTTGTCATGCCAATCTCATCTCCAAAATAGAAGTAGGGGGTACCGCGTATGGTCAATAAGAAGGTATGCAGCATGGTGGCAGAATTTCGCCAATGTTCTGGCGAATCATTACCCCAACGACTCACCGTTCTGGGAAAATCGTGATTGTTTAAATAGATGCTTCCCCATCCTTTTTCTGCAAAAACGGCGTCCCATTCTGAAAAAATTCGTTTGAATTCTTGCAGCGACCAACCATCGGGATGCATTCTAAACACTTCACCTGGCGCTCGGTCTAAGGTCATCAAGTCGAAATGAAAGAACATATTGAGTTCTTGGCGGTCTTCATCCACAAAATCGAGGGCATTCTCTAAGGTAACCCCAGGTGCTTCTCCTACGGTCATTACATTGTACTTACTCATGACTTCCTGATGCATTTCGTTCAAATAACGGTGCAAGTTGGGGCCGTTGGCGTATACGTTGATAAAATCGTCTGGCACCGCATTATCTGGAAGTGCTGGAAAAGTGGTGTCTTTGGAAATGAAGGAAATGACGTCCATGCGGAAACCGTCTACCCCTTTATCGAACCAAAACTTCATCAAATCATAAACTTCTTGTCGTAGTTTGGGGTATTCCCAGTTTAAATCGGGTTGCTTAATGGAGAAATAGTGCAGGTAGTACGCATCGGTAGCTTCGTCGTACTTCCAGGCATTGCTTTCCACATCGAAATAGCTCCAGCGTTTGGGAGGAGTGCCTTTTTCTGCGGGCCACCAGTGGTAATAATTGCGATACGGATTTTCTCTGGATTTTTTGGACTCTTGGAACCATTGGTGTTCGTCACTACTGTGATTCACCACCAAATCCATGAGCAGTTTTATATTCCGAGCGTGCATTCCCTCTAGCAGTTCTTCGAGGTCTTCCATGGTGCCGAATTCTGCTAAAATATTTCTGTAATCGCGAATATCGTAGCCGTTATCATCATTTGGAGAATCGTATACCGGATTGAGCCAGATGATATCGATACCTAGACTTTTGATATAATCTAAGCGTTGTATGATACCTCGGAGATCGCCAATACCATCGCCATTGCTATCTTGAAAACTTCTGGGATAAATTTGATAAACGATGCCTTCCTTCCACCATTGCCGGTTCGGTTGTTTTGTCATTCTCGTAGTTGTTGGTCGTTTAAAAATAGTCAAAAACCCTATCTTCTGGGGTGATATTTTCGAACAATCTCTGCCAAATGGCTGCGATCAACGTGCATGTAAACCTCTGTTGTGGTAATACTTTCATGTCCTAGCATTTGCTGAATGGCTCTTAAATCAGCACCACCTTCAAGCAAATGGGTGGCAAAGGAGTGACGAAAGGTATGCGGACTGATGTTTTTTTGAAGTCCAGCTTTTTCGGCAAGGCGTTTAATAATAGTGAAGATCATGGCTCTGGTAAGTCTTTTGCCATTCCTATTGAGAAAAAGTATGTCGGCTTCTTCTGGCTGTATCTTTTGGTGTACACGTACCTGCTTTCGATAAAGGTCAATATACTTCTGGGTTAATGAACCGATGGGCACAAAGCGTTGTTTGTTACCCTTTCCAACCACTTTGATGAAGTCTTCTTCAAAAAAAAGATCAGAAAGCCGCAGATTTACCAGTTCCGAAACTCGTAAACCACAGCCATACAGGGTTTCAAGCATGGCACGATTGCGTTCTCCTTGCGGTTTGCTGAGGTCGATGGCGCTGAGTAAGCTGTCAATTTCTTCAGTAGAAAGCGTATCTGGTAGTTTTCGTCCAATTTTGGGTGATTCGATGAGTTCCATCGGATTACTGGTACGATAATCCTCAAAGATCAAGTAATTGAAAAAGCTTTTAAGCCCTGAGATGATGCGCGCTTGCGACCTAGGGTTGACCATTTTGGCTGTGTCGAAGATGAATTTACGTAAGGTGTTCTCATCAATTTGGATAGGCGAGAGGTGAATGGAGTGTTTTTCTAGAAAATCGATCAGTCGTGTAAGGTCTTGCGAATAGTTGGTAATAGTATTCTCAGAAAGGCCACGCTCAATGCGCAAGTAGTATTGAAAATCTTGTAAGGCCTGTTTCCATTTCATGAAATAAAAATAGGTCTTTTAGCGAAATTGCGAAATATGTAAAATGCAACGAAAATGTTTCGTTTCAAAAAGAAAAAACTCAAAAAAAGAAGGAAAATATTTGCAAATCTTAACTCCGCGCCTATCTTTGACTCAGTTTAACCTAAAAACTAAATCATGAAAAAGTACTTTTTTGTATTAGCTGCTATGCTTGTTTTCGCAGTAACTGCGAACGCCCAGGAAGGGTTTTCAGTAAAGGCAGGTTACAACAATGTAAGTCTAGACGTTGACGGATTTGGTTCTGCTAGCGAAGGTGGATTTTTCATCGGCGCTGGATACCAGTTTGAAATCGACGAGCAGTGGGACATCGAACCCTCTGTACTTTACAGTGTTGTGGAAGACCTGAATTCATTGTACATTCCTGTAATGGTAAAGTATGAAATTGCTGAGAACTTTAGCCTTCAGGCAGGTCCTCAAATCAATTATCTTTTAGAAGATGCCATTGACGATGGTAAGTTTGGTTTGGATTTGGCTGTGGGAGCTGGTTTCAATTTTACAGAAAACTTCTTCGCAGAAGCACGTTACGGATTTGAAATTGCTCGTGATATCGACGGTCTAAACATCAATACGCTCAGTATTGGTATCGGATACCGTTTCAACTAAAGCACACCTTAACATAGGAAAAACGGAAGTCATCGACTTCCGTTTTTTTATGCGCATCATTTTGCTATTTTTACCTCGTGAAGAAAATTCTGATCATCAACGGACCTAATTTGAACCTCTTGGGAAAGCGAGAGCCTTCCTTATATGGTAATGAAAGTTTCTCGTCGTATTTCGAGAAGTTGCAAGAACAGTTTACCAGCGTACATTTGGAATACTTCCAGTCGAATGTAGAGGGTGAATTGATTGACAAATTGCAAGAAGTAGGTTTTTCGTATGACGGGATTATCTTAAATGGAGCCGCTTACACCCACACCTCCGTGGGTATTGGCGATGCAGTCAAGGCGATCGAAGCGCCCGTGGTTGAAGTTCACATCTCGAATATTGCCGCTCGTGAAGATTTTCGACACACTTCTTTTATTTCTCCCAACGCACAAGGCGTCATCTTTGGCTTTGGCCTCAAAGGCTATGCGTTGGCCATTCAAAGTCTATTAATCTAAATTTTATATTGAATTCATGAAAAGAGTATTACTTCTTGTATTGATGATGGCTTCGTTTGCCTCAAATGCACAAAAGAACGATTTTTCTGTGGTAGCAGGCTTTCTAAATCTTACGTTTTCGGCCAAGGCTGACGTGGAAGATGCCATCCGAACTTCTGATAGCCAAGCAGGTTTCTTTTTCGGACTGGCTTCGGAGTTTTCACTCAATGAAAAATGGAGTATTGAACCAAGCGTGTTGTACGGAATTCTTGATGGTGAAGGATTTTTACAAGTTCCTATTCTTCCGAAATATTACGTAAATGAGAAAGTGGCGTTTTCTGCGGGACCGCAGTTCAGTTACATTTTGGAGGACACAGAGGGAATCATCAATAGATTAGGAATTGACGTTTCCTTGGGTGCACATGTTTCGCTAAGCGATGAGATCTATTTATTCGGGCGGTATGCCATTGAATTGACGAATCGTACCAGTGGTGCAGATTTTGGTGATCTTATTGATCCTGAATTCGGAAATATTGATGTAAAATCACGCTTCAACTCTCTACAGATCGGACTAGGATACAAATTCTAATGCCGAAATAACAAGACAAAAAAACCCGCCATTCGGCGGGTTTTTTTATGATGTATGATCTATAAATTACAAGTGAATCACTTCGTCATAGGCATCCGCTACTGCTTCCATTACCGCTTCACTCATTGTAGGGTGCGGGTGTACTGCTTTTAGTACTTCATGGCCTGTCGTCTCCAGCTTTCTGGCTACCACGGCTTCAGCAATCATATCCGTAACACCTGCGCCAATCATATGGCAACCTAGCCATTCGCCATATTTTGCGTCGAAGATTACTTTCACAAAACCGTCAGCATTTCCACCAGCCTTCGCCTTTCCAGAGGCAGAAAACGGAAACTTACCAACTTTAATATCGTAGCCTTCTTCCTTGGCCTGGGCTTCGGTAAGCCCAACAGAAGCCACTTCAGGATAGCAATACGTACAGCCTGGAATATTTCCGTAGTCTAAAGGCTCTACATGCATACCGGCTATTTTTTCCACGCACAAAATACCTTCTGCCGAGGCTACGTGTGCCAGGGCTTGTCCAGGCGTTACATCGCCAATAGCGTAATATCCTGGAATATTTGTCTGATAGTAATCATTCACGAGAATTTTATCTCGATCTACAGCAATACCCACATCCTCTAGACCAATATTCTCAATATTTGTCTTGATACCTACGGCGGAAAGGAGGATATCTGCTTCTAGTACTTCTTCACCTTTTTTAGTCTTTACGGTGGCTTTCACACCTTCACCAGAAGTGTCTACGCTGGTTACTTCAGCTGAAGTCATAATTTTGATGCCACTCTTTTTGAAGCTGCGTTCCAATTGTTTGGAAACGTCATTGTCTTCCACAGGTACAATATTCGGAAGGTATTCCACAACAGTGACTTCCGTTCCCATGGAGTTATAGAAATAAGCAAATTCGACTCCAATGGCTCCTGAGCCTACCACAATGAGTTTCTTCGGCTGCTTGGGCAGGGTCATAGCTTCGCGGTAGCCAATCACTTTTTTACCGTCTTGCGGAAGACTGGGTAACTCGCGACTTCTGGCGCCCGTGGCAATAATGATATGATCTGCGCTGTATTCGGTAGTGTTACCGTCTTTGTTGGTAACGTCTACCTTTTTCCCTGTTTTTAACTTCCCAAAACCTTCTAAAACGTCAATCTTGTTTTTCTTCATTAAGAATTGCACGCCTTTGCTCATGCCATCGGCGACACCACGACTCCTTTTAACAACAGCATCAAAATCTTTGTCAAAATCCTTCACGGTTAATCCATAATCTTCAGCATGTTTGAGATATTCAAAGACTTGCGCTGACTTTAGCAATGCTTTGGTAGGAATACACCCCCAATTTAAGCACACGCCTCCGAGACTTTCTTTCTCTATTACGGCCGTTTTGAATCCTAGCTGCGAAGCGCGAATGGCGGTTACATAACCACCAGGACCACTTCCTAGAACGATGACGTCATATTTACTCATAATCTGGTTTTCTAAGTTTGAGAATTCAGAGCACAAAAATAAGCAATCTCAAGGGATGTTTAGCACTCAAGTTATTTGTTGTTGTGATAGAGAGAAAGCGCATCAAAAACAACCATGGTAGTGTGCAAATAGGCCTTGATTTCAATGTCGTCACCCTCGCGTTCGCGATACTTCTCGTAATTGCCCCAAGTACCATCGTTGTTTTGAACGTTTAGGAGATACGCAATGCTTTTATCTAATTCCTCATTTTGCACTCCAGCCATACTCATAGCGGCACAAATTTCTGCTAAAAGGTCTCTGTTGTTCTTGCTCCGATATTTCAACGCCAAAGGTGGTAGGATGCCTTTTAGATAATCAAAATCGTCTGCGTTTAATAAAGTCTGTTGCTGTTTTGCACCATAATTGTAGGCGCCAAAAACCAAGTGAACCAATTCATAGGCTTGATCAATTTCGTACGATTCCATAGGTAAACGATCTTCAATCACCCCTTTAAACTCTTGGATATTCTGCAAGTAACGCGGCTTATCGTAGTTTAGTAAGTCGTAGTAGTTGTTAAATGCCCAGCGCTGCCATGTGCCGCGTGTTCTGAGATGACGGTCCATGCGTTTTTTCACCTGATCTAACTCTTCCTTATAAATGGAAGTATCGAAGCCTAACTGATCGAACAGATACTGTATGCGCATGTATGACATGCTGTGTTTCTTAAACTCGGTGCCTTTAACGCTATCAAGATTATGAAAAGCGGGATCCATCGCCGCAGCGTGAATAGGCTTCAAGGTCTCACGAATTTGTTTTTTGGCATTGGCATCGCCATTTTGGTACAATTGAAGTTGTAGCGAAAGGTATTCGGCTAGTTGCTTCTTTTGTGAAATACCTCGAGATTCCATTGTTGGAACCTCTAACGCCAATTGCTGCGTCCAGTTGAACACTCTTGATTGGGCTTGTTCATAGGTATTGCT
>CAWUKP010000119.1:0-7528 GCA_963922975.1 uncultured Spongiivirga sp.
CCTGCAGGCCTCCCATCATTTTATTCACATTGGTAGGCGAAACAGCAATTTTATAGAATTGACTGGCCTGCACGCCAGCGGTATGGTCGGAAAAGTTACTTCCGCCGTTGGTTGAAGAATAAATTCCTCCATCCGAACAGACAAACATGCGATTTCTAATACCGTCGATATCAAAGGCGCGAATCATGTGAATGTCTGCGTGAGTGTAGCTCGCTCCAGAAGGGTTACTCCAGCTATTCAATTTAGTGAAGGCCGAACCTCCAGAGGTAGATTTCCAAACATTCAAACAGCCTACGTAAAGTTCATTGGCATTGGTTGGAGACACTCCAAGGGCTAAATCGAACCAAGCCTGCGAACTTTCAAGCACATTAGTACTCGTATTTCTTGCTGAAAACGAGGTCCCGCTATTGGTCGACCTGTACACGCCTTGGAAACTCCAGTCAGTATTGGCACTTAAAATGTAAACATAGTCTGCGTTGGCCACCGTTACATCGATGACCATACGGCCTCCGCCAGAAGGTACTCCACTAGTGATTTGTGTAAAGCTTTCTGCAGCATCTGTAGATTTGAAGAATTGATTGGGTGTTACTGCATAGATCGTATTAGGATCACCAGGTTTCAATTTCATGTCTTTGATATTCCCTGAAAGTTTATTGACCCAACTTACCCCTGCATCCGTAGACTTGTACAAACCAGAGTTGGTAGCCACCCAAAGAATATTTGAATTACTGGGGTGGATATAAATTTCATTCATCGAACTGGGTGAGTTTGAGGGATTCAATCCAGTTTCAGCCCAAGTAGTACCGCCATCAGTAGATTTGAAGATCCCAGCACTTTGGGTATCTGCACCATCATCATCACCTGTAGCAATGTAAACGATGTTAGAATTAGCATAGTCAATTGCAATACCAGAGACCCCAATTTGTGGAAGATTATCGGTCATTGGCGTCCAAGATCCACCTGAATTGGTAGATTTCCAAAGCCCTCCGGCTGGTGCGCCAATATACCAGGTACTCGTATTGGAAGGGTCTACTTGTATTACGTTGATACGTGCTTGACCTGACGACCAAGAGCCTGTATTCGTATGTGTAACAGGGCCTAATGCTTGCCAATTACTCAAATCAGTGGAAGCCATTTGACGGGCCATTTCGTTACGATGCTCCCAGGCGATCCATTTATCCTGAGAAGTAGGTAGATATCCTTCTTCATCGACCACTGTTTCCCAGATATATTCCCAGCGCTTAAAGGGTTTGTAACCACTTCCTTTAACGTTTGGGTCATGGGTTTTCCAATAGTCATTAAATGCTTGTTGAACTTCTTGAAATGTGGGTGGATAGTTGGTGCTTCTTTGTTGCTTGAGTTGCTGCATCCAAGGAGCGCTTTCGTTGAATTGTGCGAAGGCGGTAAGACCAACCGTTAAGCACAATGCGAGTAATATTCTTCTCATAGTTTGTTTGTTGGTCAGTTATAAGAGGCGGGAAGTTAGGAAATTTATGACGAAAATTCCGTTAAATCCTCCGTGTAAATCCCAAAAACTTGTATTTGTTTAAAGCCTCTATCAGTAGCTTTAAACACTTTTGCGGTTCCCCCCTTCTCACCAATACTTTAGGCGAACGATTTTCACCAAAAAAGAGCCCTAATCACGAGAAACAAGGAAGAGTACAAAACGCACAAAAGAATTTCCAGCGTGTATTTTTTGATCAGTTTCATGTGCCAGCTTTTTCTCACCATTGGATTGATGCTTATGCTTTAAAATTGTTGCCCTCGCCCGAGGTTGATATTCAGTAGGTTGTTGATATCGGTATTCTGTATCTGACCATTCATATCTAAATCAGCTGCATTGTATCCAGAACCGCCCAAGAGCAGCACCAAACTACTCAGATCGGTGTTCTGTACCTGTGCATTGGCGTCCAGATCGCCCCCCACCATGGCCAAGTTACCATTGGGTAAAGTAGTCGTGGCGTTAATATCACCTCTTATCAGATTGCTGTCAGTTGTGAAATCGATAAAGGTTACCACGGAGGAAAGCGTGTTTGCAGTAACGGTCATGATTCCCAAATGATTACGATGGGTAATGGTTACGAAGTAATCGCCAGGTAATAAGGTGAACGCAAACGGCGATAGGCCATCGATGCCTACTAGATCGCCATCGCGTTGTAACAAGGCCGATCCTCCTTCTATCACCGTAGCGCTATCTGCAGCATCGCGTAACTCTACAAATACCCAATCCACTATAGCGTTCGTACCTGTCTCATTAAACAAAGTGATCTCGGTTGTTGCACCATCGCCATATGGTGAGTTGGTTGGAATTACTCCTGCCACACGCAAATCGTCGCGCATCAAGTTTTCTTCACCTGTATTTGGATCTAAACCTGCGCCTTGTAAATACACTTTTAGTTGCAAGGCATTGGAAGCTTCGGTTACGGTAGCAGTAAAATTCCAGCGTGCATCAAGATACTCTTGAGTCGTTCCCTCAGGAATGAAGAGCTCTTTTCCACTGGCCGTGTTTGCAAAGGAAAAGTCAGCGCGTGTGGGAGGGTCTGGGTTTTCTGAAATGATTCTTTTCAAGGCCGTATTGTCTCTAAAGGCAGAAGCTCCCACATTGACCACGTTTACTGGAATCAAAATACTGGTCAAATCATTATTTCTAAAAGCACCGGCATCTATGTTGGTAACACTAGCTGGAATCTTTACATTGGTAAGGGCGTTGTTCCTAAAACTGGACCGCCCCAGCGTTGCAACCCCTTCTGGTATCACAATACTGGTTAATCCGTTGTCTCTGAAGGCATCTTCGCCAATACTAGTAACATTGAATTGTAGTTCGCCTATGGTGGCTATTGCCGGAATTTCAACAGCCACGGTATTGATGTTATCAATGACTGCCACGGTATCTGGGTCAATGGTGGTGACCTGATAGATCAGGCCGTCTATGGCAAATGCAGTGCCAATGGTTAATGGACCATTGATGATGCTAAAAAAAGTCCAACCTGCATCCAGGTATTCTTGTACACTTTCTCCAGGGATAAAGAGTACTTTTTCAGACCCTGTGTTAAAAAAGACATTTTCTCCCAGCTCAGGTGGCACAGGATTATTGGAGGTGACCGTTATTAAATCCAAATTATTCTGAAAAACACTATTGCCAAGGGTAGTGACACTAGAGGGTAGTATTACACTCGGTAAATTATTTTCAGCAAAAGCAAAGTTGCCAATAGATGTAACACTGTTTGGGATGACCACACTGGTCAGGTCGTTATCTCTGAAGGCACCGCCATTAATATTGGTTATACTTTCTGGTATAACAATGCTCGTCAAATTGTTGCCTCTAAAGGCTGCCCCCCCTAGATTGGAAATGCTCTCAGGAATGACCACACTAGCTAACTGGCTATCTCTAAAGGCATTATCGCCAATTGTGGTAACACTCGTTGGTATCTCAACACTTGTTATATTTTTTTCTCTAAAAGAATTTAGTCCAATGCTAGTGACAAAATAGGTTTCTCCATCATTAGAAACTGTACTAGGGATCGTAATGGCCCCTGTATTGGTAGTATCGAATGTTTCAACAGTATTGGTTTCAAAGGATGTAATTTTATATGTAATCCCTTCTATTTCAAATACTTGAAAGTTTACCGGATCTTGTCCATTTAGGGTCCTAAAACCGTTCCATCCATTGATCACATAATCTAATTCGCTCCCTTCAGGCACAGTGAGATCTGTTTGTGCACGCTGAGCAATGGCACTCGTTCCCAGTGTTGGTGGTATCACAGCTCTTGAAAGGATGGTGTTTTGATCTGTATTGTCTGCAAAAGCCAAATTGCCTATGGTTGTAACACTACTCCCAATGGTGAAGCTTGATAAGTCATTTCTCCTGAAAGCTCCTTCACCAATGATCAATACGGTATCAGGAATCACAACGCTGGTCAGTTGTCTGCTTCTAAACGCTTCGTCTGTAATGGCCGTTACACTGTAACTAACGCTGGTGTTAGGGTCTGCTACCGAAGCTGGAATCAACAAATCGGTAGTAGCAGGTGTACCCCCTGTAAGTTGTACTTCGTTAGGACTGGTTGATGTAACTTGATAATTGAGCCCATCTACCGTAAAGGTCTGTGCAACGCCGGTCAACGTCACAAAAAATGCTAGTAAAAAGCCAGTAATTGATGTTCTCATCGGTTGAGTGTTGAAAAATTGAGGCTACAAAGTCTAATAGTCGTAAGGTTGGGTAGGGAAAGGCCCTGATTTAGGATCATCCGTTTTCGAGTCTATGCTCGGCTATTACCAATCAAATACTCAATGTTATGGCACGACACCAAGAACCAGGGTCTTTTCAAATTAACACCTAACCATTATTTTACAAACTTTTTACTGACGGTTCCTTGATCAAAATCCAAAAGGACGATATACACACCTCGAGGCAAGGCAGCAATGGAGGTGGTTTCCAAAGTGCTGTTGATCACCTTTCGTCCCGTAATCGTGAAAATGGTGTATGCTTCCAGTTGAATGGAATTGGGATACGAAATATGCAAGGAATCTGAATCGGTGGCCAACAAGATGTCATTTTCAAGTGCAAAGCTCAAGGACGACAAGGTAGAACCTGCGGAATCAAAGGTATCATCTACAATCTGCGTCCCCGGGAAGTTGGTGCAGTCTGGAAAACCGTTCGCCTCTGGTCCGCAAGCTGTAAAAAACTGATCTGCAAAGGCGTCGCCTGTTTCGAAGGTTACCGAAGGATCCTGATTTACGTCCACATATTTGATACGAATACTGAATAAATGCTTAGCAGTGGTCGTTACGTTAGGTGCTGTAATGGTTCCACTGCTCACCCCTTGTTGAAAGGCCGTAGAGACGCGGTCAGCGGTGTTATCGTTAGCGATAAAATCTTTGTAGGCTGGAAACCCATACACTTCTGCCAAGATAGTTCCTGCGGGTTGTAAGTATTCAAAATTACCATTGCCAAAGGCATTTTCTCCAAAGGCGGCCGTATTGTAGTTAAAATAAACTTGGCCCGAGCCCAACTTAAAGTCTGTGTCGCTTACGATGAAGATATCAGCCTCATAGTAATCATCGGTGCCGTCATTTGTATTTCGGGCATTCTCAAAGGTGAAGGTGATGCTTTGTGCAAATAAGATAGAAGCTGTGAGCATCAAGGCTAGCGTAAGTAATTGTTTTTTCATGGTTTTACTTCTTTTGGTGTTATGATTCGTGTTTATGTATTGCAATTTTGATAAGGGGGGAATCGTCCTAAAAACCCCAAAAATTAGAACTGTTCCCCCCTTCCTAGGTTTGGATTTAATAGGTTATTGATATCCGTGTTCTGTATTTGACCATTCATGTCAAGGTCGGCAGGGCTGTAGCCCGAACCTCCCAAGAGTAAGACCAACTCGCTGAGGTCCGTATTTTGTACTTGTGTATTGGCATCCGTATCACCAGCAACCAAAGCCAAAGTGCCATTGGGCAAAGTAACCACGGCATTGTTGGCCCCTTGTATTAAAGCACTATCTGCACTGAGGTCTATATCATGAGCTGTAGGAGATAATGCTTGTGTGGAGGCGGTAAGAATGCCCAAATGATTACGGTGTTGGATGGCAATGAAATAATTGTCTGCCGGCAACCTGAACAAGAGTGGCGAAACCCCGTCGACTGCCACTACATCACCATCGCGCTGCAGCAAGGCAGACTCTGCTTCTAAAATGGTGGTATTATCCACCGCATCGCGCAGCTCCACAAATACCCAATCCACAATGGCATCGGTACCCGTGGCATCAAATACGGAAGCACTGGCAGTGGCCGCATCGCTGTAGGGTGAAGTAATTGGGATTGCTCCTGCCACACGAAGATCATCACGCATCAGATCTTCTTGGCCAGTATTTGGATTTAAGGCTGCTCCTTGTAAAAAGACCTTTGCCGTCAACACTGCGGTGGGTGGTGCTTCTGTAATCGATTTGAAGCCAGTCCAACCTGCATCTAGATAGGTTTGTGTGGTGCCAAAAGGAACTGTAAGATCTACATTGCTTCGTGTACCAAAGGAGCTGTTGCTGATATTGGCAGGTATAATTCCTTCAGCAATGACTTCGATCAGACCGCCACTAAAAAAAGCTTCTCCGCTGATCTGAGTCACATTGTCAGGAATGGTTACACTTAGGAGACTATTGTTGTCTCGAAATGCACGAAATGCAATAGTTTGTAAAGTGCGTGGCAAGACTACACTGCTTGCCCTATTTCTATATGCTGAATTTCCTATGGCCGTAATCGCAAAATTTTGACCTGCGCGTACCAAAGGATCAGGAAATACAATAGCACCACCTCCACCGATGGCCGTTAATGCGTTCGGTGTCAGACTAGTAATTTCATATTCAATACCCTCTGCAACAAAGGTGTCGCCTACATTGAGCTGTAATTCGTTGTTGATAGACAAGAAACCCGTCCAACCTGCTGCGATATAAGCATCTGTTATTTCATCCCCAATGGGTATGTTGAGATCTAGCCCACTGCGCTCTCCAAAGGTCGTTACAGTGATGCTGGCAGGGGTGTTTCCTAATGCTGTGACAGCAATCAAAGGATTATCATTGAACGTATTTTCTCCAAGAGATACCGCACTGGCAGGCAGTGTGAGCTCTGTCAATTGATTTTGGCTAAACGCTTCATTTCCTAAGGTTTCAATCCCGTTGGGGAGGTCAATTTCCGTTAGCTCATTATTTCGAAAAGCACTAGCTCCAATACCGGTTATAGTATTGCCAATGATCACACTCGAAATCTGGTTATCACTAAACGCATTAGATCCAATACTGGTTATTGTATTCGGAATTGTTACGCTTGTGAGTCCAACATTCCGAAACGCATTAGCTCCAATTGCGTTTACGGTAAACTGTCGAGCACCAGCAGTAACGGTTGATGCCAACGATAAACTTGCAGGTACAGACTCTCCGCCAGTCACGGTAACCTCATCTGGTTGTAAAGATGTAATCAGGTAGGTAAATCCATCGATTGAGAACGTATCGTCAATGTCCAATTGCTCTTCTCCATTGATGCTGTTGAAGCCCGTCCAACCTGCAGTTTCATAATCCAATATGGAACCGTCTGGAACGCTTAGGTCAATGCTTTCTCTATTGCCGAATGTAGTACTCTCAATGGCGGGTGGCGTGGTAGCCAGTGAAATGATACCTGCCAAGGGATTGGCGTCAAACGATCGGCTTCCAATCGTTGAAAGTCCGGTTCCCAAGCTAATATTGGTGATTTCATTATCCCTAAACGCCTCTGGGCCAATACTTGTTACGTTATCAGGGATGCTTATTTCGGTCAATTGATTGTTTCGGAAGGCCTCTGTACCAATGGTTGTGACACTTGCAGGAATAGTAATACTGGTCAAGTTATTGCCTTTAAAGACACCGACTTGAAGCACCGTGAGGTTTGCAGGAATATTGACACTTGTTAAGTTGTTACCCCTAAAGGCATCGGCTCCAATGGTTGTTACCGTATTCGGAATGTTTACATTTTCCAAATCATTGAAGAAGAAGGCCCCAACACCAATACTTGT
>CAWUKP010000120.1:0-7476 GCA_963922975.1 uncultured Spongiivirga sp.
ACCTATTACATGAATATGTGCAGGTTCATTTGGCTCTCTTGAATAAAAGAAAAACATACTTCTTCATGGCACTTGTCGTTACCGTGAGTTCGCTGGTGCTTCTAATTACAGGATCTTCTCTCCTAACCCTAAATTTGAATCCGGAAGGAAATCTTCCTTTAGGCACGTTCATCACTTGGGCCGGAATGATCGCACTTCCCTTCACCATCTATTGGGGAAATAAAAAACTCCGAAAACCAATCCACAAGGTGGATAAGATACTCTCTACACTGTTGCTTGCTTTGCTCATCCTAGGATGGTTATGGGCACCGATATCGTATGTGCTTGCGGGAAACTGGTCTTTTACCTTTTCAGAAAGGGAAGCTTTTCAAGGAGGACAAACGGCGATGCAATGGTTTTGGCGACTGAGTTACGGAATTGGCCTGGGAAGCGTCCTTGTTTTAGTCCTCCACTGGGTCTCCAAGTTCTTTCGGTAGTAGGCAGCCAAAAAGCGAAGAACGATCGCAACACTAATTTAAAAAACGAGAAACCTTATGAAATCACTAAGGAATGATCCTCATTAGTTGTCAAAATCATAACTTCGTGTACTACGCGCAAAAGAGGAAGCTCATCCACTGCGTCTATTGGATTTAGAATTATATAGTAGAAACCATGCCTGAATCATACACTGTTGGAGATTTGATCTATGAGGGAGCCATTTACGACGGGATGAATACGTCCCTCGACGATTTGGCTTTCTACAAACGGTGGCTTCCTAAAAACAAACAGGCCCAGATTTTAGAGTTGTGCTGCGGTACAGGCAGACTTACGCTTCCCATCGCTAAGGCTGGATACGAAATTACAGGTGTTGACTTCACCGCGTCTATGCTCGCGCAGGCGAAACAAAAAGCTGCCGCCGCAGAGCTAAGCATTACTTTCGTTGAGACCGACATACGAAATGCAGTCCTTCCGCAGCAATACGACTTCATTTTTATGCCCTTTAACTCCATTCATCATCTGTATACCAATCAAGATCTTTTTCAGGCCTTGGAAACCGTCAAAAAACATTTGAAAGACAAAGGATTGTTCGTTTTTGACTGCTTTAACCCGAACATAAGGTTTATGGCGGAAGGGGAAAAAGAATTGAAAGAAATAGCCGCTTACACGGCAGAAGATGGTCGAGAGGTGGTCATCAAAGAGATCATGCACTACCATAGCAAAACACAAGTAAACCGCATCGAGTGGCATTATTTTATCAATGGAACCTTCCATTCTGTTCAAAAACTTGATATGAGAATGTATTACCCATTGGAGCTAGATGCCTACCTTGAGCAACTTGGTTTTCGGAGTCTTCATAAATTTGGTGGGTTCCAGGAAGAACCTTTCACCGACGAATCTGAAAAACAGCTCTTTATTTGCGATATACCTTCCTAACAAATTCAAAAAACACAGCTTCTAATTCAAACTAAAACACATTATGCGTAAAACACTCTTTCTCCTTTTGCTCCTAACGGCCACCGCCATCCAAGCGCAATTCATCAAAGAACAAGCAATTCACGCCCAAATCGGTTATGGGTTGAGCGTACCGAACAACAGTGTTGACGATGTAGTGAACGATGGCTTTTTTGCACAAGGTGAGTGGGTTTTGAAAGCAGCTTCGTGGGTGGAATTTAGACCGTATGCCGGGGGTATCTTCACAAGCTCGGATGGTAAAGATATAGACGGCAATCCAACGGGCGAGAAAGCTGAAACCAGCGCTTTCTTGCTCGGGGGAAAGGCTAGATTACGGGCTCCTATTCGTTGGGTGGCCCCTTTTGTTGAAATAGGCCTAGGTACTTCCATCGGAAAGTTTGAGACCGCTACCGTTTTCGATAGTATCGATCGCAGCGGAATCATTTATCACATTCCCCTTGCCTTCGGATTGGAGCTAGGTAGAAACAATAACATCGAATTGGGTTTTGCTTATTTCTTTCAACCCTCTGTCGAACAATATGCCGGAGCTTTTAGCGTGGGCTTCACTTTTCCGTTGAAATAAGTGCGTGGATTCTACTATTGTTTCCAGTGATGGTATTTCAATCCTATGGAAAAATCTCTTATCTTTAAGTATTGGAGCTTGATATACATCATCAGCCTTCATATGCTATAATCGAAGAGACAAACGTCATGGAAAAAGTATGGATTATTACCATTGCGGCCACCATTTTTCTACTTTCTGGGGTTCTTGTGTACAAGAGTTTAACTGCCTTTGTGATCGAGAAATTCGGTGATAAGTGGCTGACGCATTGGGGAAATCGCCTGTACTTCTGGCAAAGTTTGTGCTTCACCACACTTGCTGCCACGGCCTTGATTCTTTTTCTCTTGAAATGGCTGAACATACTATCGTTCTAGCAATTTTTCGATCATTTTATCTACGTATTTTCCGCTTTCAGCTAAGACAAAGAACACTCCGATGTAACATTTTTTGATTTCTGCATCTAAAGGCAAAATTAAACACAGAAATCATGAAAAACATCCTTTACACCCTTTTACTAGCGCTCCTAACTACCACAGTACACGCCCAAAAAGACCCCTCGCCTATTCATGTTGAAGTTCGTGGGGAAGGCACCCCTGTATTGCTCATTCCCGGTTTTACAGTGCCTGGCAGTAGTTGGAAAGCTGTAGTCGATCAGTTGGCCGAACAATACGAATGTCATGTAGTTACCCTAGCGGGTTTCGGCGGCAATGCACCCATTGCTTTCCCTTGGCTACCAAAGGTGAATGCTGCTCTAGAAAACTACCTTCAAGAGCAAAACCTTCAGCAAGTAACCGTCATTGGTCATAGCCTGGGCGGAACCATTGCCACCTGGTTAGCGAGTAGAGAAAACTCTAAACTCGAGCGGGTTATTTTAATAGACGCCTTGCCAGCAGCTGGAGCGTTGATGATCCCAAATTTTGATCCAGAACAGTTGGCTTACGACAGTCCTTATAACAATCAGCAATTAGCGATGTCGGCTTACGATTTTCAACAGATGGCGACAAATATGTCGAAAGGAATGAGCCTAAACACAGAAGCGCAAGAACAGATCAAGCAATGGATCTTGCAGGCAGATCGAAAAACCTATGTTTATGGTTATACCGATTATCTTAAATTAGACCTCAGAGATGCTCTTAAAAACATTTCGATACCGGTAACCATCATTGCTGCCGATAAACCCTTTGGAAAAGAAGCCGTGACCAAAACCTATCAAGATCAATATCAAAACTTGGAAAACTACAAGTTGGTCGTCGCAGAAAACGCAGCCCACTTTGTAATGTTCGATCAACCCGACTGGTTCATGGCACAGTTAAAAAGCATACTATCCACGAATTAATGAATTCAGAAAAGGACTTTACAGAGGTCTATCATACCCATGCACCGAAGGTATTCCGGCTGTGCATGGGCTATGCTTCCGGAGATGAAGATCTCGCCAAGGAATGGCTTCAAGAAACCTTCATCAAAGTTTGGAAACACCGAAAGACCTTCAGAAAAGAGGCCAATGCAGGTACTTGGATTTACAGAATCGCGGTGAATGTTTGCTTGAGCGATCTACGGAAGACTCAAAATTCGCAATCCATTCAGGAGCATATGATGGCCTCCGAAATTGCTGATTCAGAAGAAATCAATCAGGAAGACAACATCCACAAACTATATGGCTGCATCGATCAGCTTACAGCACAAAACAAAGCGCTCATTCTATTAGAATTGGAAGAAGTACCGCAGGCCACCATCGCCGAAACTGTCGGACTAGCTCATGGTGCTGTGAGAACTCGATTGAGCCGAATTCGAAATGCACTTTTAAAATGTATGACCTATGAAAAATGATACACTACAACAACTTTGGGATGCACAAGAAGGGAACCTCCCTATAGAAAGTCCAGAGACCATCATTCAAAAAGCGAAGAGCCAACGTCGCGGACAATGGTTAACCATTATCATCTTAAGCCTAACGGTGATTACGCTGGTAGTTTTTGCGCTTTCCTTTGTAAATCAATGGAATAGTTTCTTTGGAGGATTACTACTGATGATCTCAAGTCTGGTTTTCCGCATCGTCCTTGAATACATTTCCATGTATCGTAAAGAAGGCCAACTCATAGCGCTAGACAACAAGTCTTTCAGAATGTATTTAAAAACATATTACAAGAATCGGCTAAAGGTGAACTATTACATCACACCGATTTGTTTCGCGCTCTACGTGATTGGTTTCCTACTGCTGTTGCCTTACTTCAAACGCGAGCTTTCCAGCGGTTTTTATACGTACATTATAATTTCTGGTATCATATCACTTATAGTGCTCATTGTGATCATTGCCCATAGCGTGAAGAAGGAACAAGGTTTTTTAAGACAACTTCAGGATCAATAATTGAACTGATGATCCTTACCACAGAAGGGTCATTCTATGAATTTGAAAATCAAGGCAATCGAATAAAAATGCTATCTTTAATTAGGCACTTTTTTCGATGTAAACATTTTACAAATTCTTTGCCGTATGAAACAGAAACTCGCCCTTATACTTTGTGTAGGAATGCTGATCTCCTGCACCTCAACCGAAGGAGATAAGAAAACGACTGAGCCAACGACAAGTGCAAAAAATGAAAAGGAGCAGGTTCTAGAATTTAGAGCCATTGACTCAGACGAAGCGCTAATCGCCACCGCGCTCATGGCTGCGCCTGCAGAGAGCAGGGCTGGATGCAAAGTCATTGGTTTTAATATGGCTGGAGAATTCACTACACTACGTGAAGGAAATAATGAATTTATTGTGCTCGCCGATAATCCCACTAAAGATGGTTTCAACGCTGCCTGCTACCATAAAGACTTGGAACCATTTATGGCCAGGGGAAGAGCCTTGAGAGCGGAAGGAAAAACAGCACAAGAAATCTTTGCCATCCGTGAAGCTGAAATGAAATCTGGAAAGCTCCAAATTCCTCAAGGAGCTACTCTACATATTTACTACGGATCGGAGACAGTTTTTGATCCGAAAACCTCAGCAGTTAAAGATGCGCAATTACGCTATGTGGTCTACCTACCTTGGGCTACCGCTGAGTCTACTGGATTACCCGAAACACCTTTGGCCTCCAATCACCCTTGGATTATGAACCCAGGCACGCACAGAGCGCACATTATGATTTCTCCCATAACCACAGATAAGGAGTAGACGAATGATGTAATCAGCTCTAGCGATTTCAAAAATCCTGTCGTATGAACTTTGACCTCCAAAGATCCTTCGAAATACTCAGCAGAACACCTACCGTACTCGAACATTTATTGCTTGGCGTTTCGGAGTTTTGGTTAAGATGCAATGAAGGAGCCAACACCTGGAGTCCCTATGATATTGTGGGTCATTTGATCCACGGCGAAAAAACCGACTGGATACCAAGAGCAGAGATCATCCTTTCCACAGAACAAAAAAAGACTTTTGCTCCCTTTGATAGGTTTGCGCAACACGACAATGATCAAACTAGACCCATTCAAGAATTGTTGGAGGAATTCAGTACTCTGAGAGCTTTGAATTTACAGAAATTAAAAGCCTTCCAGCTTGAGGAAGCAGACCTACAAAAGACCGGCCTTCATCCCGAATTGGGCAAAGTCACCTTGCAAGAACTACTAGCAACCTGGACTGTTCACGACCTGGGACACATAGCTCAAATCACTAGAGTGATGGCGTATCAATACAAAACCGAAGTTGGTCCGTGGCAGGCCTATTTGGGAATCTTGAAATAATTTTTTTAAATTATTGCTCAAACCGTCTTTGACGATTTCTATAACTTGAAAAACAACCACCATGTCAGATACCAGCCACCACGACGAGCGCATCGCCAAAATGGCTTTCGCTTCCGTCTATCCCCACTACCTTCAAAAAGTGGAGAAAAAGGGAAGAACCAAAGAGGAACTACACGAGATCATTCATTGGCTCACGGGTTATAACGATTCAAAGATTGAAGAAGTCATCGACAATAAAACCAATTTCGAAACCTTCTTTCAAGAATGTACCCTGAATCCGAATGCTCACCTCATCAAAGGAGTAATTTGTGGGTACCGTGTGGAAGAAATCACCAATGCCACCACACGTCAAGCCCGCTACTTAGATAAATTGGTGGACGAGCTGGCCAAAGGTCGAAAAATGGAGAAAATATTGCGTACCGCCTAAGATTTCAAAAGTTTTACCTCATGAGATTAATAGTCACTCTTATCTGCTTAGGCTTCCTATTTATTGGCTGTCAAACAGATGGCCTTTCAGCCAAGGAAAAGAAAGAGGTAATGGCCACTTTGAATCAAATCAAAACGGTAGACCAACAGTTCGCAGGACTTCCGCCGACCTCTTTACAAGAAAAGTACGGCATCAAAAAGGCTTGGGATATTTTTCTAAAGCAACGAGACAGTGTAAGTCTGCTGCATCAACAGCAAATTCAAGCGCTATTTGAGAAATACGGCTACCTAGGCTACAAGGAAGTTGGAAAAGAAGGGGAACGAGATTTTTGGATTGTCGCCCAACATGCGGACAACAACATTCCCTTTCAGCAGCAAATGCTCGCCGCCATGAAAGAGGAATTGACCCAACAAAATGCGGATAGTGCGCACTATGCAATGTTGGAGGATCGTGTGAATGTGAATTTGAATAAACCGCAACGGTTTGGGAGTCAGGTCACCTACAACCAACTGGGACAGGCCATCCCGAAAATTGGCTTGCAAGATTCCTTGAATGTTGAAAGCTTGAGAGCCACCTATCAAATGCCCACCTTCAAAGAATACTACAACAGCATGACCCAGGCGCATTTTGAAATGAACAAAGCCTATCTGCAAGAACAGGGCATTCTTGAGCCAAAACTTTACCAATAGTCCATTCCTTTAAGAAATCATGGCGTACGACGAATATCTAGCGGATCGAATGAGTCGAATTCTACAAGCGAAAAAAGTGACCTTCGAAACTAAAAAGATGATGGGCGGCCTGTTATATATAGTGAATGATAAAATGTGCTGCGGCACCCATATTGATAAAAAGTTTGGCGATAGCCTTTTGATGGCTCGTATCGGTGTTGAGGCTTATGAAAGGGAAATCGCAAAAGACGAATGCCTTCCTATGGATTTCACAGGAAGACCTATGAAAGGTTATATTTTCGTGACCCCCACAGGCTTTGATTCAGAACCAGCCCTTAAATATTGGATGGATCTCGCCTTAGCCTTCAATAGCACTTTGCGCTAACTGTAATGGATTGCTTTCGGTAGAAAGACTGTATACCTTTGATGATTTTTGAGTATCTTTCAGTTCATTGAGCTGATTTTCAATTACATAAACATAATGATCACCAAAAATAGACGCCTATTCTTTATCCTACTCGGCATCCCGCTATTGCTGTTAGTACCACTTGTTGCTATGCAATTTTCCGATGCTGTAAATTGGAGCGGCGGCGATTTTCTTGTGATGGGCGTTTTACTGCTGGCAGCTGGTTTGGTCTTTGAATTCATTTTGAGAAATGTGCACA
>CAWUKP010000121.1:0-7452 GCA_963922975.1 uncultured Spongiivirga sp.
TTGACGATGTAAATGTGACTGTTAATATTACGCATACGTTTACAGGCGACTTAATCTTAAACCTCACCAGTCCGACGGGTACCACGGTACTTTTATCAAATCGTAGAGGAGGAACAGGCGAAAATTATACCAATACCGTTTTTGATGACGACGGAGCAACGTCCATTAGTTCGGCTTCTGCGCCTTTTACAGGGACTTTTAGTCCAGAAAGCCCTTTATCCGCATTTAACGGAGAAGATGCACTCGGAAACTGGACCTTAAATGTCTCTGATAATGCGGGAGTGGATACAGGAACGATTGACAGTTGGAGTATTGAAGTCTGCGGAGAGCAGACGCTCTCTTACGAAGATGTCGCCATGAATGGCTTTGCTGTATTCCCGAATCCAAATGCAGGTGAATTCACCGTCGCCTTGACGCAAGCAACAGAAGGAGGCGAGGTAGAAGTTGAGGTGTATGACCTAGGTGGACGATTGGTTTACAACAATGTCTTCGTCCATTCGGGGACGTTTAGAGAAATCATACGTCTAGGAAATCCTCAGAGCGGATTCTATCTATTGAGAGTTAGAAACGGAGGTCTAGTATCCACTAAGAAAATTGTGGTAAGATAGCGTTCTTGAAACGCATGTAAAAAAGGAAGGCACACGCCTTCCTTTTTTTATGTTCCATTGAATTGATTCATGGTGCGATCTACGCCTGCAGTCATGAAAGATTTGATGATTTCCCTCATTTTGTCGAAGCGCTCAGGTAATTGAGTTTCTTCTTCTGAAGTCCATTTGCTCAACACATAATCTACTTGTCGCCCTTTAGAGAACGCATCGCTAATGCCAAAGCGCAACCGGTTGTATTGTGTAGTTCCTAGTTGCGTTTGAATATCTTTTAGTCCGTTATGCCCGCCGTCGCTACCTTTTTTCTTCAGGCGAAGGGTGCCGAAGGGCAAATTCAAATCGTCCGTGATCACCAAAAGGTTTTCCAGTGGAATTTTTTCTTTCTGTAGCCAGTATTTGACGGCTTTCCCACTGAGGTTCATATAAGTAGAAGGCTTCAGTAAAAACGCTTTTCTTCCTTTATGACTAAAGGTAGTTAGCGCACCGAGGCGTGCCGATGCAAAGGTGAGTTCTTCCTTTTGGGCAAGGTAATCGAGCGCATCAAAACCTACGTTGTGACGTGTATGTGCATATTCTTGGCCAATGTTGCCTAAACCAACAATCAAATACTTCTTCATGAAGTCTTCCTTTTTTTGGTCTTCCTTATAAAACCATTTCCTTAAAAACCCAAACATAGTGGATGGTTTTGGCGCAAAAATAAAAAAAAGCACCTCGGGTAGAGGTGCTTTCTGTATGAATTGTTGGAGTGGTATTTATTCGGCAGCAGCTTCTCCTTCTGCAGCTGGTGCAGCAGCTTCTCCTTCACCGCCTTCTCCTTCTTCTCCTTCTTCATCTTCTTCCATATCACCAGCTTTCATAGCAGCACGTGCCATTCTCACTTGTGTTACGACCATATTATCTGGGTGAAGGAAGGTGTAATCGTCGTTTAACAAATCAGAAATAGATACTTTATGTCCGATTTTAAGCTTAGAAATATCTGCTTGAATGTAATCAGGCAAATTTCCTGGCAATGCTTTCACACGAAGTTTACGTTTGTTGATACGCAATACACCACCGGCCATCACACCAGGTGCGTTTCCTACTACGCGTACTGGAATGTTCATTGCGATAGGCTTGTCATCGTACAATTGATAGAAATCGATGTGCAAGATGCGATCTGTTACTGGGTGAAACTGAATGTCTTGCAATACGGCATTGTACGTAGCACCACCTTCCAGATCAATCACAACTGTGTGTGCGTCTGGAGTGTAAACGAGGTTCTTGAAGGCCAGCTCTGGCGCTTCGAAATGTACTGGCTCGTCTCCTCCGTATAAAACGCAGGGGACCTTTCCAGCATTACGTAGGGCTTTGGTCGCTGCCTTGCCCACGCTTTCTCTTTGGGATCCTTTAATTGTAATTGACTTCATTATAAAAAATTAAATAGTTTACTACATTAAAAATTTAGAACTGATTGAGGTGTTGTGATTCACGCGGTGCATCACATCTGCAAATAGTTCTGCACAACTCAATACTTTAACTTTATCGTGTGTTTGCTTCGGAGGAATGGAATCTGTGACGATCAATTCCTTCAATTGCGACTTTTCAATCTTCTCATAGGCATTTCCAGAAAGTAGGGCATGCGTACAAATTGCACGCACGCTCTTGGCACCGCGCTCCATCATCAGATCAGCGGCTTTGGTCAAGGTGCCAGCAGTATCGACCATATCGTCTACCAAAACTACATTTCTACCGGTCACATCACCAATAAGTTCCATATGTGAAATCACATTGGCCTTTTGACGCTGTTTGTAACAGATAACTACTTCGCTTTCCAAAAACTTTGAATAGGCATACGCACGCTTTGAACCACCCATATCTGGCGAAGCTACCGTAAGGTCGTTTAAACCGAGTTCCTTCAAATAAGGAAGGAAGATGGTGGAAGCGTACAAATGGTCTACAGGCTTCTCAAAGAATCCTTGGATTTGATCTGCGTGCAGGTCCATGGTGATAATTCGGGTTGCGCCTGCTGCTTCCAAAAGTTTAGCTACCATTTTTGCACCTATGGGTACTCTTGGCTTGTCTTTGCGATCTTGGCGGGCCCAACCAAAATAGGGCATGACGGCTGTGATATGCCTTGCCGAAGCTCGCTTTGCAGCATCCAGCATCAATAGCATTTCCATCAAGTTGTCAGAAGGCGGATTGGTGGAACCGATAATGAACACTCGGCTGCCTCGTACTGATTCTTCAAAGGAAGGTTGAAATTCACCATCGCTATACCGAGAAAATGCCACTTTCCCTAATTCAGCACCATAGGTATCTGCAATTTTTTGGGCAAGCTCTTCACTTTGAGAGCAGGTAAAAAACTTAGCTTCTGGAACTGAATATGGCATTTGTAAATAATTGAGACTTAGAGTTTCTAAGTCACCTGATTTTTAATAGGCTGCAAATTTAGAAATAAATACGAACCTACCGTATCAAATCTTGGTATTTTTGAGTTGGAAGTTGAATTTATTTTATAGATTTGCACTCCATTTTGCTCGAGTGGCGGAATTGGTAGACGCGCTGGATTCAAAATCCAGTTCCGGTTTCGGAGTGTGGGTTCGATTCCCACCTCGAGTACATAAGAAAAGCCTGAGCGATCTGCTTGGGCTTTTTGTTACACAAGATGATTTTTGTTTACGTCATACAAAGCACTGTGCGGGATTGGATTTATGTTGGGATGACTGACAATCTAGATCGACGTGTTCTCCAACACGACAGAGGGCAAAACAAGAGCACTGCACCCTACAAGCCTTTCAACCTGCTATTGCATGAAGTGTTTCCAGATAGGATAGAAGCTCGAAAACGAGAGAAATATCTCAAATCAGCCGCTGGCAAAAGATGGATCAGAAAGAATTATGTTAATTCTTGAAGTGTGGGCCTGTCTAACTGGCGTTAGCCAGGTAGATTCGATTCCCACCTCGAGTACAGAGAAAAGCCTGAGCTATTTGCTTGGGCTTTTTTTAGTGGGCGGCCGCTTCTTGTTCCCGCTTCTTCTCACTGAGAAATAAATGCACTTGGCTCACAGCCATGGATCCTTCACCAACGGCAGAGGCTACGCGCTTAACAGAGCCTTTTCGCACATCACCTACCGCAAAAAAACCGGGAATACTCGTTTCTAAAGACTGTGGTTTTCGTTGACGATAAATGGGACATTTTGATAAAGATTCCTCACTAATTCCATAGCCTGTGCAGATGAATCCATTTTCATCAGTAGCAACAAGCGCCTCAAGCCATTCGGTACATGGTTTGGCGCCAATAAAGGTGAAAAGATTAGTGATGCCTTCCGTGGATTCTTCTCCTTGCTTGTTTCGCAATAGTACGGATTCGAGATGTAGTTCACCATTTAGCTGCTTCACTTCAGTGTTGAGGTGTACTTGAATTGTATCGTTTGCCTCAATTCGCTGTACCAAATAATCGCTCATTTTGGCGCCCAGATCATTGCCTCGTAAGATGAGATGCACCTTGCTAGCGTGCTCAGCCAAAAACATGACGGCTTGCCCCGCAGAGTTTCCGCCACCAACCACACCAACTTCTTCGTTCTTGCATGCTTGAGCATTCATACGTGTGGCAGAATAATAGACGCCACTGCCTTCGTATTTTGAGATGTTTGCCAACGGCAATTGCCTGTAGTTGGCACCAGTTGCCGCAATAACCGATTTCGCTTTGATCACCTTTCCATTGGATGCAGACAAAGTAAAATAATCCCCATTGTGTTCAATGCGATCTGCTTTGTGGGGAATAGAGATATTACAACCAAATTTTTGTGCCTGCACATAGGCCCGATTGGCCAAATCACTTCCTGAAATTCCAGTGGGGAAACCCAAATAGTTTTCAATTTTCGAGCTTTTGCCTGCCTGACCACCAGGAGCCTTGCTGTCTATCGTGACCACGCTCAAACCTTCGGAAGCTGCATATACACTGGCCGCCAATCCTGCTGGACCAGCGCCGATCACCAAGGTATCAAATACTTCGTCTTCAAAATCCATCAACACGCCTGCGTAGCGAGCCACTTCATCTAAGGACGGATTCATGCACACCTTCTGTTCGTTATTGATCATGATGGGAAGATCGGCTAATGACAGTTGAAACTCAGACAATAATTGTTTGGCTTCTTCCGAGCTATCGACATCCAGAAAATTGTACCAAATGTGATTTTTGTCCATAAAATCACGAATGGCGTACGTTTCAGGAGAAACGCCAGATCCAATCAGTTTAATGCCCCCAGTGAATTCGGACAACACCGTTTCCTGACGTTGCAGAAAGGCGTTCAATAGCAGGTCGCTAATGTCGCTGTTTTTGGCGATAGCTTGCTTCAGAGCTTTGGGCTTGATACGCAAAACGGTGGTGCCTTTCGCTGCTATGGCGTGAAACTGTGCCCCACGATTACTCAGCATACCACTATCTCCTGCAAACTCATTTTGTTGATGGGTAACAATGATGCGGTTATCGTTGTAAGGGTCAATAATGGCCACTGAGCCCTCGAGCACGGCGAAGAAATCGTAGGTCAACTCTCCGAGTGAAAAAACGCGTGTTTCTTCTTCACAAAATTCAACAGTGCCATATTCTTTTAAGCGGCAAATTTGGTTTTGAGTCAATTCTGGAAAACGAGGATCAGACATAGGTACTGGTTAATAAATGGAAAGCGTTTCCTACGAAGATACAAAGATGTTGAGACATCTTTTAGAGGTATTCTTTTCGTGTTTTTTGATGGAATTTGATACCGTATAAAGATCGTATTTTTGCGAAAAATTTCGATGAAACTTACACTACGTTTAGCGGCCATTTACAATCTGCTTTGGGGAATTTGGGTGATCTTGTTTCCGACGCAATTCTTTGAATGGGTGGGCATGGAAGTACCCAACCAGCTGATGATTTGGCAGGGTATGGGAATGGTAATTGGCGTTTACGGGTTAGGCTATTGGTGGGCGTCATACGACCCAGTTCGACATTGGCCAATTGTGGCAGTTGGGTTCTTGGGTAAGATTTTCGGACCTATTGGATTTCTCTTTAATTACCTTCAAGACATAGTGCCTATTGAGTTTGCATACACGCTGATTACGAATGATCTCATTTGGTGGATTCCTTTTGGTATCATTCTCAACAACGCCCGTAAAGCTAATTGGAAGTTGACTGATGCGTAGATGGAGTCTGTACTTGCTGGTCTTTTTCTACTTGATTGCAGGTATCAATCATTTTCTGAATCCCGACTTCTACCTCCCCCTCATTCCACCCTATTTGCCATGGCCCGAAGCAATTAATGCGGTAAGCGGCATTGTAGAGATTTTATTGGCTTTACTTTTCTGGTGGAAGCCCACACGCAGGTACGCCGCCTTTGGATTGTTTGCAATGCTCTTGGCCTTTATTCCATCACATATCTATTTCATACAGCTAGAAGGCTGTGTAGCCGAGGGTCTTTGCGTTCCGTTGTGGGTGGCTTGGGTACGACTTGTTGTGGTGCATCCGTTGTTGCTTTATTGGGTATACGTAGAAGGCATAAATAAAATGCGCAATGGTTGATATTCTTCGATTGTTGGTCGATTTTGGCCTGTTCGTCTTTATTTGGTTGGTGCAGCTGGTGATATACCCTTCATTTTTATTCCTAGAGGGCAAAAAGCTACAGCGCTGGCACAGTTTGTACATGCAACGATTAACCTATGTAGCCTTTCCGCTCATGGTGAGTCAATTGGGTCTGGTCCTTTTTCAAGTCTTTCAAGAGAGGAATGGATTGGTTATGGGTTCACTCGTGCTGGTGGTTGCCGTTTGGATCATCACTTTTGCCTACGCGGTTCCCGCGCACAGAAGCATTACTAAGCATCAAAATGTAAAGGAATCCATTGTTCAACTCAACCGATTGAATTGGTATAGAACCTTTGCCTGGACCGTATGTCTGCTGCTGAGTGTCCTTCACTTTTGGACCTAGTAATTTCAACAGATCTCCCCTATATTTGTAAAAAAATTTGCGTTGAGTATTCAATCGATTACGCAAGCCTATGCACAGTCTTCCCAATTCGGAAAACTGCAGGGGGCTATTGGCATTTCCGAAAATAAGGTTCAAGTAAAAGGGCTTTCAGGCTCTGCCCTTTCCATTGTGTTGGCGCAGCTTTTTAAAGAGACTGAGGTTCCCTTTATGGTCGTACTTGATGATAAGGAAGAAGCGGCTTATTATCTAAATGACCTAGAGCAATTGGTAGGCGAAAGTGACGTACTTTTTTATCCTGGAAGCTACCGAAGACCCTATCAAATTGAGGAAACAGATAATGCCAATGTCTTGTTGCGTGCTGAAGTGCTCAACCGCATCAATTCTAGAAGAAAACCGGCACTAATCGTCACTTATCCGGATGCGCTATTTGAAAAGGTGGTGACCAAGCGTGAATTAGAACGCAATACCCTTAAAATAGCACTCGGCGATTCGCTGTCGTTAGATTTTGTGAATGAAGTGCTTTTTGAGTATAAATTCAAGCGGGTAGATTTTGTTTCTGAACCAGGCGAGTTCTCCGTTCGTGGAGGCATCGTAGATGTCTTTTCCTTTGCGAATGACGAACCCTATCGTATCGAGTTTTTTGGTGATGAAGTAGACTCGATACGCACCTTCGATGTAGAAACTCAACTTTCTACGGAAAAGGTTAAGAAGATTTCTATCATGCCCAATGTGGCCAACAAATTCTTAGAGGAAAAGCGCGAAAGTTTCTTGAAATATATGGCCTCTAAAACAGTGGTTTTTGTGAAATCACCTATGCTGATGCTTGATCGTATCGAAGGCTTGTACAGCAAAGCAGAAAAGGCCTTTGCTTCGCTAGAAGGAGCCTTGAAACACCAAGAACCCGGA
>CAWUKP010000122.1:0-7443 GCA_963922975.1 uncultured Spongiivirga sp.
CCCAGAAAAGTAGGCCACCACGTCGTATCCAGCATTCGCAATGCCTTTTTTAGTGTATACCTCCGAATCTTGAGCTGCAAGGGTCAACGAAATCAATAAGCAAAGTATCATCAAACGCATCTTGTCTCTGTTTGGATGTTTGGTCGGAAAAGCGCACCGGACTTACACCACCATTAAATTACAGCCTCGTATATCGGAATGATCAAAGCGTCCCAGTACCTCAAAAGTACCATCTGCGCATACTCGACCCAAATCTTGGGTAGCAATGAAAGCACAGGAGTGGAAATTGGCCAGATCAATGATGTTGATACCCCCTGTTTTTCCAGAGGTTTGTAGTGAAAGAGGATCTTCGGTTTCGCGCGTGAGCACTTGCATCCAAGGCGGACAACTAAAGTGACCTTTGCCTTTGGAATAGGCTTGAGACAACAATTCAGTCATGCCGTACTCTGAATGAATGGCAGAAACCCCAAATCCTTTTTGTAAAGTGTGGTGTAGTTCTTCTCGGATGATCTCCTTCCGTCTTCCCTTCATGCCACCGGTTTCCATCACGATGGTGTGCTTTAAATCAAATGTATGCCTTTCTACTAAATCCAATAAGGCGAAGGATACACCTAACAACAATACTTTTTGTCCAGCTTCATCTAAAGCAGTCAGTTTGGTGCTCAGCAGGTCCAATTCATTCAAATAAAAACCACTTTCTGGATGTTTGGAGTGCTTGATCATATCGTTGGCCATGTAGATCAACGAAGAGCCTTCTCGTTCCAAATAAGAAGGTAGCAGTGCTAGCACCACATATTCTTCAATGTTGCCATAGAAATGAGTAAACGCCTGGCGAAAGCTCTGCTCGTAAATACCAAGGTCCTTTACATGGTGTTTTGAAGTGATAGTTCCGGTAGTGCCGCTGCTTGTGAATATTTTTTCAGTTCGTTTTGTGGAGGCAGCCACTACTTCGTGCGACTTGAAAAACTGAATGGGGAGAAAAGGAATGTCTTTTATTTGATGTACTTCACTCGGATGAACACAGAGCAGATCACAAAATGAACGATACACCGCATTGTGTTCAAACTGATGTTGAAAGACAGCGATGGCCTTTTGGTTAAAGTCTTCGGGCGTTTGAATATCGAAAATAGAAGCGATGTTCATGATGCGCAAAGGTACCAAAGAAAAAAGCGCTCCAAAAGGGAGCGCTTTTCTATCGTTGAGAAAATCTTTGTCTTATTGAATGATCAGCTTTCGTGTGGATGTACTTTCATCTTCGGTAATGCGAAGAATGTAGATACCAGCACTCAAGTCTGACACATCTAAACGGTTGCTGCGCACAGGTCTGTCTACCGCTACTTGCTTCCCAAGCATGTCGATGATAGACACTGTTTTGTCTAAGTTTCTAGCGGAAGTGATGCTCACAAAACCTTGGTTCGAAGGGTTTGGATACATTTCAAGACCCTCGATAGCAAAACCGTCATTACTCAATACGTTTGCTTCGACGCGCAGGTTATCAATGCTGATATCTTCATCAGATGCATTCAACTCTCCAAAAGTCAATCGAATTTGAAGACCAGTTCCTGTACCAGGAATTGCCACTGTATATTCTGTGAATGTAGGTGACATTTCGGAACCTATATCTCCGAAACCGTCGAAATCAGCATCTACAGCTGGCTCTTTGTTTGAAGAACTTACAGAGTTATCTGGGCGTAATTCTTTGGCTTCCACAGCAAAAGCAGTAGTGAAAGCGCCACCGTCAATACTGTATTCTACCAAAAACTGCGTATCATCGTCCCAATCTTCATTGGTTCCATCATCATCCTCTGCGATTAGAAGCTTAAACATGATGTCACCATAGTTGGTAATATCGATAGAAGCTGTTGTCATCGTAGCTGTGGTTGGATTAACTCCACCGTCGTCAATATCCATTGCAGCAAACCAAAAGCTTCCTTGTTGCCCAGTAACCTCGTAGAACCCTCCAATGGTGGTACCGTCCGTTCTCGTGAAGAAATCTCCTACTCCGTCAGTAAATTGTGCTAAAGAGGTGGTGTAATTAGAACCATCAGGGGCAGATTCGAAATCTTCCGTATATAGTGTGTCTTGCGCAGAAACTGCTAAGGACATCATTACTAAAGGAAGGAAAGCGTAAAGTTTTCTCATTGTCAGATTGTTAAGTGTTATTTGTCCAAATATACAAAACAAAAACATTCGCAGGTACAATAAATGCAGTGTATTCTCGTTGTTTACCATTTCATAACAAAAAACCCCGCCATTGGCGAGGTTTTTCGACTAACTAATTCAATGTATTTAGTTGATACCCACAGTCCAGCCAGCGCCCCAAGTGGCGATGTCTGTTCCAGTACCGTTTCCATCACCAGAGATGAAATCTGATTCCATGAAGTCGAAACCAGTATCGTTTTTCAATTTCACGTCTACGTTGTTAAAAGTAACGTCGATAACCTGAAGCAGATCGTCGATCACACCTTGTCCAGTTGGGTTGTCGCCCGCATCACCATCAAGGTCAAACGCCTCGGCAAAATCAGTAACAACAACGTTGGTAAAAATACCTTGTGTACCCGCGCGAAGTCTGATGGCTTCTCCACCGTCGTTAGCACCCACAACCGTTACGTTGGTTACGTTTGGTGCAGAGAAGTAACCGCCTTCATTAGCAAAATCCACATTGTAACCGTCACACTCAAAAGCTTTGTCGTGTGAAGCACCGTGTTGCACGTATACATCCGTAAGGTCTCCAGTCCATCCTTCTGTCCAGTCGATAGAATCATCTTCTGAATTTACTACCACTAAGTGACTAGCGTTCACGGTTCCGCCAAAAAATTCAAAACCGTCGTCAGATCCTTCAAAAACTTGTACAAAGTCGATGGTAGTTAGGTTACCCACAGCGTAAATAGAGACGCCATTCAGCTCAGCGTTTCCGTCAATAGCACCACCAGCGTATTCCACTCGTACATAGCGCAAGGTGCCAGAATTGTCGTTTGCAATGTTACCACCATACGACAAGGCGCCTACTTCGGTAGTAGCCGTATTTTCTGAACCGTCAGGCGTAGAGTTGATAGGTGCACGACCGCAAATCACTAAACCTCCCCAATCTCCAGAACCAGGATTGGTTGCGTTGGAGGTGAAAACGATAGGATTGTCTGCAGTTCCGTTGGCCACGATTTGCGCTCCTTGAAGAATCGCGATGTAAGCGTTTACGCCCACAGGTTCTGCTTTTACAGTAGTTCCTGCAGGTACCGTCAAGGTGGTGCCATCAGACATCAAAAGTGGTCCAGTTACGATGTACTCCGTATCGGCATCTAGGGTAAGGTCTTCGGTGAAAACACCGCTCAAGCGAACGGCTTCATCGTCGTCGCCACCATCTCCAATAATGGTATCACCATTGGTGATGCTGTTGTCATTGATGATGATGTCAGCAGTATCATCGCTTTCACACCCTACAAAAAGGGCTGCTGCGATCGTTAGGATTAAAAACTTGGTTCTCATTGTTTTCGAGTTTAAAATGAATTAAAGCTTTTGATTAGAATTTATATTTTAAGGTTAAACCTGCGTTTAACCCGCGGTTGAATTCACGAATTACTACATCTCCAATCCCTGTATTTTCGCGGATATAGGAAATATCAGGATCGAGTATGTTCTTCACAGACACATTGGCTTCAAAGTGCTCGCCGAAGGCGTTCTTCCACACAAAATCGAGGGTAGGCACTGCCTTTTCTACAATATTTCCTAGGTCGCCCGCGCCCAAAGCGAAGATGCGATCTGAGAAATAAGAGAATACTAAAGAAGCCTTAGGCTTGTAATTTTCGAATACTGGACTGTAGTTGATGTCTGTATTGATGATGAATGGAGATGCGCCTTCCAGTCGGTCAGAAGTTCTTCCGAAAGAGGTACCGAAGGTGTTTTGACCATCGGCAGTAGATACTTCTCTTAGGTCTTGTTGAGTGTCGGTATACGCTGCATTTAAACCAAAGGAAAGCAGGGCGTTGTCATCTTCGTCTGTCATTAGGTTTTTGCGCAGTTCTAACTCAATTCCCCAAATGTCTGCTTGTTCGCCCGTACGGAAGAAACGCTGTGTTCCCGTAGCATCCGCAGCTACCACTCGGTTTACAGGATCGTTGATTTGCTTGGCAAAAGCCGCTACAGAAAGAATTTCTCCGCGATCAAAGAACCATTCGTACTTCAAATCAAAGTTGTAAATATCTGAATAGGTCACTCCGTTGCCGTCTACACCACCTAAAAGGTCTGGATTTCCACCTACGCGCTGTGTAACACCTTCGTAAACAAAGGGTGCCGCTTCTTTGAATTCTGGGAAAGAAGCCGTCTTACTGAAAGAAAATCTTAAGTTCGAATCTTCGTTTAAGGCATACCGAACATTCAAGCTAGGCAAGAAGATATTCTCGTATACATTTCTAAATCCAGGGTCTAATTGATTGATATTGATCACATCGTAGACTACGCTTTGGCTGTAAGATTCCACACGAAGGCCAGGTACCAACAACCATTTCTCACCAAAGTTCAACTCAGCTGAAGCATAGGCGGCATGAATGTCTAGGTTTCCCCTGTAGGTGTTTTCGAATTGTTGCGGCCTGTTGGTGTCGCCCAATTGCTCCACAGGGTTCAATACTTTCAAGTTCCATAAACCTGATCCATCAGGAATGTTGATGTTTTGAAAGTTGAAGAAGTCATTGAAAAAGCTAGCATCAATTGAGGTCACAGGATTGGCGTTCTTGTCGAGAATTTCATACCCGTAACGCCAGTTGTTAAAGCGACGTTCTTTGCGACGGCCGTTGTATCCAAAGTTGAATTTTACCTTTTCTGAAACCGTCTTTGTAAGATTGATAAAGCTTGTTAATTCATCATCCTCGATGCTTTGAAAAAAGCGCTGGTTATCAAAGGCAATATTGTCGTAGAAGATGGCATTGGTGTTGGGATCATTATCCAGCAAAAATTGATAGTCTTCTAAGGTAAAACGCTTTCTATCCGGCTCGTCTGAGAACACCTTATTAAACCCTACACCCCAATCAAGACCCCAATCATTTTCGAAGGTGTGTTGCCCTGTCAGTTGGTTCACAAAAATCATATCTTGATTGAACTGTACGTTCACTTGAAAGAAACCACCGCGACCGTTGTTACTAAAGCCATCACGGTTGAAACCTTCACCATTCACCCCATAAAAACCAACGGCGTCTCGGCTACTGTTCACAAATAAGGAACTGAACTTTACCTTGTGTTGGTTGTCGATACGATATGTAATATTGGCAAGGGCCGTTGTGTTGGTGCCATAGGCAAACTCACGTACATTGGGGAAGTCTATCTTCAATACATTGGTGAAATCAACCGCTGGACCTTCCAGTAGTTCGTAACCATTGTTGAAACTTGCGGTTCCAAAAAAGCTCAATCTTGAGACGTCACTGAAGTTGATCGAGTAGCCAGCTTCTACAGCACCATTGAGGTTGAAAGGAGCCGCTGCATCATCATATCCAGCAGGCTGAGAGAGTACCACGGCAAAGGGGTCATTATCATATCGATTGTAAAATCCGAAGTAACTAGTACCTTCACTTCTGAAAAAGTCTTCACCCGCAGCATTGGCGTTTGCACCACTTCCCAAACTGATGGCAATGTAGCCGTCTCCCGTATATTCTTTGGAATCTACATTTACATTTCCTGCGGCAAAATCACCGTAGAATGAAGGTGTGTAAGCCTTGCTCACCGATACGTTTTCAATAATATCTGAAGAAAACAGATCGAGGTTGATGTTCTTCTTGTTCACGTCGTTTGAAGGCAATGCCAAACCATTCATGGTGGTATTTTGGTAGCGATCGCCTAAGCCACGAACGTACACTTCGCTGGATCCTTGTTGTTTCGAAATACCTGAGATTTGCGCAACAGCCGCAGCAGCATCGTCGATACCTTTGCGGGTCAAGGCTTCCGCTCCGATAGATTCTTTGATCTCCGTGGCGTTCTTTTGATCCAACAAAAGCGCAATCTCTGATTCTTTACGAGCGGTTACGGTTACTACTACTTCATCGAGTGCATTGGCTTCGCCGGCACCTAATGGAGTGTTTACTTCCGTTACTTTATTGGCTAATACCGTTACATTTGGGACTTCCACAGTTTCATAGCCCACAAAACTGAAGACTACCGTATACACACCTGGATCTACATTGTCCATCTGGTAGAGACCGTCAAAATCTGTAGTGGTTCCTTTGGCAGTCCCTTTGATCAAGACATTGGCAAAGGGTAAAGGCTCGTTATTGACATCCTTATCTGTCACCTTTCCAACGATAGAACCCAGCTGGGCAGAAAGATTGGCAGAAATCAATACGAGTATAAGGGTAAGCAGTTGTTTCATTTCTTGTTCTTAATTGCTGGCGCAAAGAAAGACCCGACTCGTAAAGATGGAGTTATACACAAGTTAAACCTTGATGACTTCAAGGTTAGCTCAACGTTAACATATTAAATGAACGTTAAGCCATTTTGGTCATGAATTATTATCTTTACTTTTGAGGCTGATCACAAGCCGCACCAGCCATGAAGAAAAAAGACATTAAGATTTTACTCGTCGACGATGAGCCCGATATCCTCGAGATTATCAACTACAATCTTTCCAATGAAGGATACAATGTGGCCACCGCTAAGAATGGTGTAGAAGGCGTAGCTAAAGCCAAAAAATACAAGCCACATTTGATCATTTTGGATGTAATGATGCCTGAAATGGACGGTATCGAAGCCTGCGAATTACTTCGTAAGGAACCAGACTTGAGCGGCGCCATCATTACTTTTTTAACAGCCCGTGGCGAAGACTATTCGCAGGTAGCTGGTTTTGAGGCTGGCGCAGACGATTACATCACCAAACCCATCAAACCGAAAGTGCTGGTTAGTAAAGTGAAGGCACTTCTGCGCAGATTAAAGGAAGAGGATACGCAAAGTTTGGTGATGACCGTGGGCGACTTGATCATTAATCGAGAAGAGTACAAGATTATTCAAGAGGGCAAGGAAATGATGCTGCCACGAAAGGAATTCGAATTGCTCTCCTTGCTCGCTTCCAAACCCAATAAAGTATTCAAGCGCGAAGAAATTCTAGATAAAGTCTGGGGAAATGAGGTCATCGTAGGAGGTCGCACTATCGATGTACACATTCGTAAACTTCGCGAAAAGGTAGGCGACCATCATTTCAAGACCATTAAAGGTGTAGGGTATAAGTATGTGGTGTAGATGGAAAGGAGAGTAAAGAAATCATATCGTTTTGCCCTGCGTTCTTCACTTTTCATTACACTTTTTGGCACCCCTCTTCTAACGCTGCTTCTCTTTTTTTTTGAGGAAGTTAACCTTTTGGTGATTACCATTTTTGCCATCGGTTGTTTCAGTTTTTGTTTCTTTATCTTACAAGCTGGCGTAGAGCGCTTTATTTATCGCAGGGTGAAGGAAATCTATGATGATGTGGCC
>CAWUKP010000123.1:0-7436 GCA_963922975.1 uncultured Spongiivirga sp.
GATCGGTTCTAATATTTTAGACGCTATGGCTACTGGAACTACAGAAGGCCTGAAGCTGGCTGCCAACGTAGCCGCGATGCTTTTGGTTTTCGTGGCCTTTATCGCTATGATAAACTACGGTTTGCTCAAATTAGGAACTATTGGCGACCTCAACGGTTGGATTGCCGACCACACACCGTACAAAGAACTTTCTTTAGAATTGGTTTTGGGCTATGTTTTTGCCCCGCTTATGTGGTTGATTGGCGTTGCCAAAGAAGACATGGCCTTGATGGGACAATTGCTTGGGGTGAAATTAGCTGCTAGTGAATTTGTGGGTTACATCCAATTGGCCGAACTGAAGAACCCGAACAATGCGCTGCATCTCACCTACAATAAATCCATCATCATGGCCACCTACATGCTTTGCGGTTTTGCCAACTTCGCTTCGATTGGCATTCAAATCGGCGGTATTGGGTCGCTTGCTCCAGGACAACGTACACAGCTTTCTAAATTTGGGATGAAAGCCTTAATTGGCGGTACCATTGCCTCTTTGCTTTCTGCCACCATCGCTGGTATGATCATTGGATAAATCGTTCATAACCTCTTAATAAATTGAAGATCATCAGCAGTTCAAGAAAGTCGCTTTTTGCTATTTTTAGAGCGAAAATGATCCTATAACTAAAATAAATGCTCTCTGCTTAGGAGAGATGTTGTGTAGGCAAATAGAGAAGGCTATTATGAAGCAATACCACGACTTAGTGAAGCATGTTTTCGAACATGGCAACGTCAAGGAAGACCGTACAGGAACGGGAACCAAGAGCATATTTGGTTACCAAATGCGCTTTGACCTTTCACAAGGTTTTCCAATGGTGACGACAAAAAAAGTGCATCTGAAATCTATTATCCACGAATTGTTGTGGTTTTTGAAAGGAGATACCAACGTGTCCTACTTGCAAGAACACGGAGTGCGCATTTGGAATGAATGGGCCGATTCGAATGGCGATTTAGGCCCAGTTTACGGACATCAATGGCGCAATTGGAACAGTGAAGAAATCGATCAGATCAAAGAGGTCATTCACACCCTGAAAACCAATCCAGACAGTCGCCGAATGTTAGTTTCAGCATGGAACCCAAGTGTATTGCCAGATACCTCCCAATCTTTTGAAGCCAATGTAGCCAATGGGAAGGCTGCCTTACCACCTTGCCATGCCTTCTTTCAATTCTATGTTGCCGATGGCAAATTATCTTGTCAATTGTATCAGCGCTCTGCAGATGTATTCTTGGGTGTTCCTTTCAATATAGCTTCTTATGCACTACTTACCTTAATGATTGCCCAAGTGTGCGGGTATGAGGCGGGCGATTTTATCCACACCTTTGGCGACGCCCACATTTATGCCAACCACGTGGAGCAATTGGAGCTGCAGCTCACCCGCGACCCTCGTCCGCTGCCCATCATGAAACTCAACCCAGAAGTGAAGGATATTTTTGCTTTTACCTTTGACGACTTCACTTTAGAGAATTATGATCCGCATCCCGCGATTCGGGGTGCCGTAGCCGTTTAGCTTTTCATGAGATTGATTCCCCTAATTTTTCTGCTGGCGTGTTTTTGTGTCCATGCGCAAAATTCAAGATTTTTTCCTCAGGAACAATTGCTGATTCCTGCGTGTAATAACCAAGAAGACCCTGACTGCGTAGAGAATTTTTTTCAAGAAAAGGTGTATGATTTTCTCAATGATTCGCTGCACTATGATGCTTTTTCGAAGTTCAAGAAAGATACGCTGAAAACCTACATCACGTTAGTCTTTAACGACGATGGAAAGATGGAGAATGATCTCAGCTTCGTTTCTGTAGGCGAGAAAGAATTCAACACAGAAAAAGGACCCGAACTAAAAACTCTGCTCTCAGATACCTTGAAGGTCAAATTGATTAACAGAAAACCTCTACCAGATATTTCAGAACACGCGTTCCGATTCTCCTACCGAATAGTGAAAGACACGAATGCGCTTCGACTAACAAAACTTCCTATCAAAGAAAACTATACAGGAGGTTATATTGAGGAATTCCCTCGGTTTACTGATTGTAAGGAAGTAGCACGCGGGGAAGAAAAAAGCTGTTTTCAACAACAACTCTTCAATCATATTCGAAACAACTTCCAATACCCTAAAAGTGCTTCAGGAGAAGGCGCACAAGGAACGGTATATGTAACCTTTACAATCAATGAGAAAGGACGAGTGACGAACATTCAAACACGAGGGCGGCGCGCAGATTTGGAATTCGAAGCGGGCCGAATCATTCGTATGTTGCCGCCTGTTGAGCCAGGGAAGCGCAACGGAAAACCTGCAGAAAAGGTTTTTTCAATTCCCATTGGCTTTCGCTTGAACTAAACTTTGTAACTTTAAGGAAACGATATGAGACAATGATTGCCACTCATAATTTGGTTTCCTTTTTCCGAACTACACGTCAACACACCGAAGCACTCTGTCAGCCTTTAGAAACAGAAGACTACGTGGTGCAGCCTGTGGTGGATGTTTCGCCACCAAAGTGGCATTTGGGCCACACTACCTGGTTTTTTGAAGAGTTTATTCTCAAAAGATTCTTTCATAATTACAAAGTGTACGACGAAGATTTCGCCTTTGTTTTTAACAGCTACTACGAAAGCATGGGAAAACGTGTGGTACGCACAGACCGAGGCAACCTCTCGAGACCAACCGTACGAGAGATTTATGCCTATCGCACCTACGTAGATAAGGCTATGGAGCAATTGCTTTCAGACTATACCAGTTCAGAGTTACAAGCGCTATTGGAAGTAGGAATACACCACGAAAAACAACATCAAGAATTGCTGCTCACCGATATTAAATACATTCTAGGACACAATCCTTTGCTGCCAAAATATAATGACTTCTTTGAAGAAGACAGGCTCCAAGAATTTCCCCAGCAATGGCTTGAAATTCCCGAAGGGACCTATGAAATTGGGCACAACAACCAAGATTTTTGCTATGACAACGAGCTAGGGCGACATCAAGTCTATGTACAAGAATTTTCTATTTCGAATAAGCTCGTAACCAACCAAGAATATCTAGAGTTTATAGAAGATGGCGGCTATGAAAAGTTTCAGTTTTGGCATGCCGAAGCTTGGGATTGGATTCAAAAAGAGGCTGTAAAAGCACCTATGTATTGGCATCTCATTGATAAACAATGGCATCGCTTTACATTACAAGGACTAAAACCAATCAACCTTGCTGCTCCCGTTGTTCATATTTCCTACTTTGAAGCCTTCGCCTTCGCCCAATGGAAAGGCATGCGCCTTCCCACAGAATTTGAGTGGGAAGTAGCCCAAAATCACTTCAATTGGGGAAGTCGTTGGGAATGGACCGAAAGTGCCTACCTCCCCTATCCAGGTTACACAAAAGCCGAAGGCGCCCTCGGGGAGTACAACGGCAAATTCATGGTCAACCAAAAAGTGTTACGAGGCAGTTCTGTGGCTACTCCTGAAAACCACACGCGTCCTACATATCGCAATTTTTTTCATCCGCAGCTTCGCTGGCAATTTACCGGCTTAAGGTTAGCGCAATAATTTCGACAAATAGTTCATGATCAAACCAACCACCACGTTTTCAACATCTTTTGAAGAAGACGTATACACTGGACTTACTACTTTTCCAAAATTCTTGTATTCCAAATACATCTATGATGAAACGGGCGACCAGCTCTTTCAGCAAATTATGGAAATGCCTGAATACTACCTCACCAATGCCGAATTCCAAATTTTACAATTACATCAATCTGCTCTAGGCCAAAAATTTCGGACTGATCAAGGCTTCGACCTCATTGAGTTAGGGGCTGGCGATGGAAAAAAGACAAAGGTATTGCTGCGATCTTTTGTTGAAAACGGAATGGACTTCAGCTATCAACCCATCGACATCAGTCAAAATGCCCTTGATGGTCTCACGAATTCCTTGCAAGAAGAAATTCCCGAGCTGAAAGTAGCCCCTCAAGCTGGAATGTATTTTGAAGTATTGGAACGCCTTAAAGAAGCTAGTCATCGCAGAAAGGTGATCATGATGTTAGGATCCAATATTGGTAACCTATTGCACCCTAAGGCCATCGATTTTTTACATCACATTGAAGAGGCCATGAGCGAGAATGACTTTCTTTTCGTGGGTTTTGATCAAAAGAAACATCCTCAAACGGTTTTGAATGCCTACAATGATCCTCAGGGAATCACAGCCAAGTTTAACAAAAATCTATTGGCGCGCATTAACCGCGAGCTCGATGCAAATTTTGATTTAGAGAAATTCATGCACTGGGAAGTATATGATCCCGAAACTGGAACCGCCAAGAGCTATTTGGTGAGTGAAGAACAACAAGAGGTAATCATTCAAAAGTTAGAGCTTAAGGTTACTTTTGAAGCTTGGGAAACCATTCACACCGAAATCTCCCAGAAGTACGATGATGCTACAGTGCGTTGGTTAGCGGATCAGGCGGGTCTTCAAATTGATGAAGTGTACACAGACGAGCAGCAATTATTTAAAAACTATCTGTTTAAAAAGAAATTATCATGAAAGCTATTTGGAATGGAAAGATCATTGCTGAAAGTGATCAAACTATCGTCATTGAAGGAAATCATTACTTTCCCCCAGATGCCGTACACCAAGAGTTTCTTCAATCTAGCAGCACCCATACACACTGCCCGTGGAAAGGACAAGCGAGTTATTATTCGCTACGAGTTGAAGGAGCACAAAACCAAGACGCCGCTTGGTATTATCCGCAAACCACTGAACTAGCTAAGAAAATTGAAGGCTACGTGGCTTTTTGGAAAGGCGTGGAGATTGTGGAATAGCGGGAAAATACCCTGTTAAAATTTCATAAAAACTGTAATTGAATACTTATTTTCGTAAAAAATTACCAAATGAAAACAACAACTACTAGAAATTTTTTAAAAGGTTTTGCTTTTTTCGCTTTGGCAGCCGTTGGTGCTGTTTTTTATTTTTCAAGTGAAGAAGCCGTAACCACTAATGACAACCAGCAAGTTGTTCAAAAGGACCTTTCCAAAAAGTCTCTTGGTGAAAAAGGAGATGGAGAAGACAAAATCATGACACGTGCGCGCTTCGTGGAAGAACGCTTGCAGCACGAATTCAACATGCAGGTAAATCCAGAAACTGGCGTGATTCCAATGGATATCAAAGAAAGAGAATCCATGACCGCCTATTTGGATGCTCAGGAAGTTAATTCCTTCCGTATTCCTGGAATCGCCTATGCCACACGAGGACCTTCTAACTTAGGTGGACGTACGAGATCGCTGGTGATTGATGCGGCTGACGGCACAGGTCAAACCATTATCGCAGGAGGTGTGAGTAGTGGGGTGTTCCGCACTACCAATGGCGGCACAAGTTGGACGAAAGTTTCCAACAACAATGAAATTCACAATGTAACCACGATCGCTCAAGATCCAACCAACACCAATATTTGGTATTATGGTACGGGCGAGTCTTTGGGTAATTCTGCTTCTTTAGGTTCTTTCTTTTTAGGCCAAGGAATTTGGCAGTCTACTAATGGTGGTGTTACTTGGGCACAATTACCAAGTACCAATTCATCGTTCCCTGACTTTAACAGCTTTTTTGATCTAGTTCAAAAAATAGTTATACATCCTACTACCGGCGATATATTTGCTGGAACTGGTGGCGGCTTGTTGCGTTTCGATCAAGGTACTTCCACCTGGATTACTGAGCGTATTGACGGAGGTAACATTTCAACCGGACGTCTAACGGATGTGGTCATCACACCAACAGGACGTGTGTATGCAAGCTTCAGTCAAGCCTTCGGAAGTGGTCTTCCAGGGGTTTGGACTTCGGCCAACGGAGAAGGCGGATGGACACAAATTGCTACCAATGGCACACCCACGGCTTGGGCACAATCAGGAACTGGCCGAGTAGTGTTAGAAGCCCCTGAAGCAAACAGTGATATCATCTACGCACTCTACGATAACAGTGGTAGCAGTGGAGCGGGACAGATTGAGGCGGATCTTTGGAGATATACTCTTAGCACAGACACTTGGTCTGATCTTTCCTCAAAACTACCAGATGAGACCGGTGGAAGTACAGGAAATGATCCTTTCGCCATTCAAGGCGGCTATGATTTGGTCATCGACACCAAACCTGATAATGCTAACTACGTAGTAATTGGAGGGACCAACGCATATCGAATCACCAATGTTATTACCCGACCTACCTTCGAAAGAATTGGAGGTTACGGTTCAACCTCTGGCTACCCTCTTTGGGGACAGCAAGGAGGTCAAGGTGGAGACAATCATCACCCTGACGTACATGCCTTCGCCTTCGATCCTACTAATTCATCCATTATGTATTCAGGTACTGATGGTGGTGTACACCGCACAGATGACTTAGAGGCAGCCACCGTTCAATGGGTGAATATCAACAATGAATACCAAACCTATCAATACTACCATGTAGGTATTGATCCTCAAAGTGGTTCCGATGGTGTGATCGGAGGTGCTCAAGACAATGGAACTACTGCGGGAGGTACTACTTTCGGCTTAGCCAATACAACAGTCATGAATTCTGTATTAGGTGGTGATGGTGCAGCTTCAGAAATTTCTAGAGACGACGCTTGTGTACCTTTCTTCTCGAGTGTGCAATTTGGACGTACATTTAGAGATTGTCCAGGTGGTTTCACAGAGATTACGCCTGCAGGATCTACAAGCCAATTTGTGACGTACTTCCACTTAGACCCAGATAACAATAATGCGTTGTACTACGCTGGTACCAACCGTCTGTATCGTACTACCAATTCTACGGCTGTTACAACGGCAGTAAATCCGTCGAATTGGAGAAACATGGGAACGTTTAGCCAGAATATTGCGTCTATGGCTACTACTAGAGGTACTTATAACGCTGCGAGTAGTAACCTATTTATTGGAGGTACGGGAGGGGCCATCTTCCGCTTGGCCGATCCGCAAAATACAGCTTCGACAACCTCCGCTGATAACATTACTCCTCCGGGAGCTGGTGCTGGTGTGGTAGCCGGACTTGCCGTTCATCCAACCAATGGAGATATCTTAATGGCCGCGTATGCCAATTACGGTATCATCAATATTTGGCTCACAACCAATGCAACAGCAGCCACTCCAACATGGACCAATGTTGAGCGTAACCTAGCAGACTTCTCTGCCCGTTCTGTGGCCATCACAGAAAGCGGTGGACAAACGTTGTATTACGTAGGAACTGCCAGAGGATTGTATGCAAGCACAGACCCTGCTACAACCGACTGGACGATTCAAGCACCTAGCCAAATTGGCTTAGCCGTTATCAGTTCATTGAGATATCGTGCTGTAGATAGTACCTTATTGATCGGTACACACGGTAACGGAATGTTCGAGGCAGATGTACCTTCTGTATTGAGCAGTCAAGAGTTTTTAGAGCGCAATCAAGTAGTAG
>CAWUKP010000124.1:0-7432 GCA_963922975.1 uncultured Spongiivirga sp.
GGAAACACTTCGGGTTGTACAACCGCTACGAGCGACAAACCACGCCATTGTTGAGGTCTATTCAGGAGGAGCTGATCGTATTCGATAGTATCATCAGTCCGCATGCCTACAGTGTGGGTTCCATTACAAAAATGCTGACACCAGGAAACTACGAGCAACCTGAAAAAAAGTTTGAGGGATCTATTCTTCAATTGGCGAATGCAGCTGGTTTTGAGACTTTTTGGTTTTCCAATCAACGTCCGGTCGGTGTGTATGAAAGTGCGATTACCAAAATGGCAAAGGCTGCGAAGCACCAGCAATTCCTAAGTACAGAAATTGCCAGCGTAGCCATTGAGCGTGATGGCGATTTGTTACCACATTTAGACAATGCCATTGATGATGAGGCGAAGCGCAAATTGATTGTGCTGCATTTCCTAGGAACACATACCAGTTACGATCGGCGGTATCCCGAGAAGTTTAATATATATACGGAAACACCAAAAACGGCTACCTTCGATACATCAGCGGCCACGGAGGCCATCAATAGCTATGACAATGCAGTGCACTATCAGGATTTCTTAATACATGAGGTGATCCAAAGGGCGAAAAAAAGCGAAGCACCTACCGTTGTTTTGTACATGTCAGATCATGGAGAGGAAGTCTACGGAAGTATTGAATTTGCAGGACATACCGACGACAACCCTACACAAGACATGTTTGAAGTACCATTTCTGCTGTGGACATCCGACAATAGTCTGACAGAGGGATTCACTTTTAAAACGGAGCGAAAATACATGATGGACGATCTGTTTCACAGTTTAGCAGACTTGATGAAGATTCATTCCGCTGAAGTAGATTCAACCCGAAGTCTCTTTCATCAAGCATGGAAACCGAGACCGCGAATTATTCTAGATTCAGTTGACTACGACACACAATTCCTAAAAAGAATGGTTCCGTGAAAACGCCTTCCATAGAAATATTGGTGGCGACGATGCATCGCGAAAGTCTGGATTTTCTGAGTCGTATGTTCCAATTCAACGATTTGCAGGATTTTTTTGTCTTGGTAATCAATCAAACGATCAAAGGCACTGAATTACATTCAAATGATCCGACGATTCGAGTGATCAATAGTTACGAATTCGGATTGAGTAAAAGTCGCAATTTGGCCCTAGAGAATGCCGTTGGTGATGTCTGCCTCATTGCAGATGATGATGTGGTGTACAAACCGAAACTTCTAGAAACTGTTGTAGAAGCCTACCAACAGCATCCGGCCGCGTCCGCCATCACGTTTCAAATTGAAACCTTCTCAGGAAAAGCCTATAAACCGTATGCTCAACATTCGTTTAAGTACCGTAGTAAAAGAGCGCTCGAGAATATCTCCTCCATAGAAATAAGTTTCCGGCGGCAGGCCGTTTTGGATAGCGGAGTTCATTTTGATCCTCAATTTGGATTAGGCTCTAAGTACCCCATGGGTGAAGAATATCTTTTCGTAAGTACATTATTTGATAAGGGAGAAAAGATATATCATGTTCCAAAGCAGATAGTGCAACATGAGCTAAATCGATCCACATTGGAGTTGGAATTTGATATGTTTTTGCGAACGAAAGCAGCCCTGTATCGAAAAGTCTATCCGCTAGCGTATCCTTTGTATACGCTCAAGCTTTTGACCTTCCATGCGCGAAGAGAAGATTTACGATGGACCCAAATTCCAGGAAAATTTTGGGCGCTTACAAAAAGGATACGCACAGAGGCCTAGCGGTAGGCCGTAACGTACCATCCCAGTGCGGAGAACATTCTTTGAACTTTCTTCATGAGCACTAGCAAACCTCTGGGACTCTTCAGCAGCAAACGCTGTTTCCAATTCAGATGCTCCGTATGGATATGCTTAAGCGTTTTCTTTGCCAATTCCGCCTCTCCGTGTAGCTTACATCGAATAGCCAACGCATAGCGATTGATATCTAAGTACTGTTGCAGTGATTTGTTGGTAGATTCTTCGGTCTGATATTTTTGCAGCATTTGATAGCGCTGCAGGTTGTATTCACTTTTGGAAAGTTGACCTGCATCTTTGCGATACAACATAGTAGTTTTTGGGTTGAAAATAAAAGAAGTCGCCAAAGCCATCCGAATCCAGAGGTCAATATCCTGTCCAGTTAATAGCTTTTCGTCAAATCCGCCCACTTTGTCAAAGAAGGTCTTGGAAAACGCAACCGCAGAGGTCCATGCCAAACTATCGTTCAGGCTGGCCTCGTAGTAATCGTCTACCATGAAAGAAAGTGGAGAGCTCTCTAAATTCACATGAGCCAGTCTTCGACGTCCTTGGGTGTATTCAATGCGATAATGATTCCCGAACCAGTCCATTTCTGGAAATAACACAATCGATTCTTTGAGTGCTTCTAGGTGATTTGGATACCAAAAATCGTCTGCATCCAACAATGCCAAGTATTTTCCCTTAGCGCTGGCAATAGCAGTATTTCGCGCAGCTCCAGCTCCTTTGTTTTCCTGTTGGAAGAATTTAATTTTTGGATGATTCAAGCCTTTCACAACGGCAACCGAATCGTCTGTAGAGCCATCGTCAACAATAACAATCTCATACTCCTCAAAGGTCTGCGCAAAGACGCTTTGTAGGGTCTCTTCGATATAATCCGCTTTGTTGTACAACGGAATGATCACAGAGAAGAAAGGGGTCATGATTATCGGTTCAGATGACAAAAATACAGTAGTTTATACCAATTGAATATACGCAGGGAAGGTCGCCCAGAACAAAGTTGCTGTTCCAGTAGATTCTTAAATAATTTATATGCGGTGGATAAAAGTCCCTTGAGTTTCATACGATCTACCTTTTCATATACGGCCAACAAGCGCACAAAGCTAGGTTGAATACGCTGGTTGTGGTAAAGTTTATGTAAGTTTTGCAGGGCTTCCGATGTTTTTTGTAGAAAGTCTCTACTGGTTTCAATACGGTCGTGCTGTGCTGGATTTTCAATGTGTTGAATGCTGAAATTTGCTTGCTGTAGGTCGAAGGCAAACACGGCATCTTCGTATCCATAGGTCGTAAGGGTCGCGTCAAAAGAGACGGTTTCAAATACTGCTTTTCGAATCATAAAATTGCTGCACAACATATGCTTGAAACCCAGATCATTTCTCGCGGGCGCCATTTTGCCCTCAATCAATCGTCCGTAGGTCCATCGCAAACGCTGATCCACCGGAGGTGTCTGTTCTTGATAGGAAAGTCCGCCGTTGATCACATCAAAACTACTGTCTACATCGTTAAGATATCTCTGGATGAAACTGCGACTCGTGATGGTAAGGTCACTGTCTAAAAAGAGGAGCCACGGATACTTCGCGTGATGTGCCAAGGCATTGCGATTTCCAGCCAAGCCGATATTTTCTTCAAGTTCTTGGTATGTGGTGTTTTCGAGTTTATTTAACGCTTGATTCTTTTTACTGCGATCGCTTTTGGAACCATCATCAAAGCAGATGATCTCAAATTCGATAGCCGCTTCTTGGAGTTGTTGATGCAGTGATTTGATGAGGGAAGAAACATCATAGTTGTATGTAGGAATCAGCACTGAGAGCATTAAGCTTCGCTTTTCTGCACTACCTCATATACCTTGCTACCGTCACATTTCAGAGTTTTTGAAGGATATTTCAGAATCAAGGCATAATCGTGTGTGGCCATCAATATGGTACGTCCGTTTTTATTGATCTCTTGAAGGACCTCCATCACTTCCAAACTGGTTTGCGGATCCAAATTCCCCGTAGGCTCATCGGCCAAAATCAATTCAGGGTCGTTCAAAAGCGCACGCGCGATGGCTACGCGCTGTTGTTCACCTCCAGATAGTTGATGGGGAAACTTAAAGCCTTTGGTTTCCATGTCTACTTTCTCCAGTACTTCCTGAATTTTTTCATCCATCTCCTGCTTTTCTTTCCAACCGGTGGCTTTCAGCACAAATACAAAATTGTCGTGCACCGTTCGATCGGGCAGTAGTTTGAAGTCTTGAAAGACAATCCCCAGTTTTCTTCTGAGAAATGGAATGTCTTTTTCCCTAAGTGTACGTAAATCATAGCCCACAATATGTCCTTCGCCCTGATTTAGTGGCAAATCGCCATACAGCGTTTTCATGAAACTGCTCTTTCCACTTCCGGTCTTTCCAATCAGGTAGACAAATTCACCTTCAGAAACGGCGACATTGACTTCAGAAAGTACAAGATTTTCGCGTTGGAAAATGGAAGCATTCTTGAGTTGAAGAATAGGTTTGGACATGGTACAATTTTACACAGCTTTAAAGGTAAAAACAAAATTTGTTCGCACAATTCATTTCGATTCATTTATGTTTGGCGCATAATTAACATTCAATTCTTCCGTTATACCGACATACCCAAGATCATTTTGGGGCATCATCAAAAAACGAATATGAACCGTAACCGCATTTCTACAGTACTTTTCATTTTCCTATGTTCTCTTAGCATCGTTTCCGCACAAAGGTCTTCTATCTACACCCACGATGCACGCGAATTCAATGAAGCACTCGAACTGTATCACAACAAACAATATCAAGCTGCTCAAACCTTATTTAGTAGGGTGAAATCAACCACAGACAACGGCGAAACCGAAGCGCAGTGTGCGTACTATATTGCCAATGCCGCCATTCGACTGAATCAATTGGGTGCGGATGATCTCATGGAGGATTTCGTAACCAAATATCCAACCAGTACGAAGCGAAACGCCGCTTTTTTGGAAGTGGCCGATTACTATTTCAAAGTGGGAAAGTACCCCTATGCCCTCAAATGGTATGACAAGGTAAAAAAGAACCGCTTGACACGCGCTGAGCGCGAGCGTTTTAATTTCAACAAGGCCTATGTGCACTTTCTCGGGAAGCAATACACCAAAGCCGCGCCATTGTTTCAACAAGTAGCCACCTCACCGCAATACGGAGCCGAAGCCAAGTATTATTTGGGATACATGGCGTACTTAGCAGATAGCTACGAGCAAGCCTCAGCCTATTTTGATGATATCGACCAAGAGGAGAAGTACAATGAACGCCTTTCGTTTTTTCGAGCGGATATGAATTTCAAGCTCGGCAATTTCGAAAAAGCGATCGAAGAGGCTCAGACCAAACTCCCGAGTGCTGATCGTAAAGAGGCTTCCGAACTCAACAAGATTATTGGCGAAAGTTATTTCAACCTGCAACAATACGAACAAGCTTTGCCGTATTTGCAAGAATATAGAGGAAAGCGCGGGCGGTGGACGAATACTGATTATTACCAACTCGGCTACACTTATTATAAAGTAGCGGATTTTGAAAATGCCGTGAATCAATTCAATAAGATCATAGGTGGTAATGACGCAGTGGCACAAAACGCCTACTACCATTTAGGTGAATGCTACCTAAAGCTAGACAAGAAGCAAGAAGCGCTGAACGCCTTCCGCAACGCTTCGCAAATGGATTTTGAGACTCAAATACAAGAGGATGCTTATCTAAACTATGCCAAACTGAGCTATGAGGTAGGAAATCCGTATCAAGACGTTCCTTCGGTGATCAAGGGATATTTAGAGGCGTATCCCAATTCCGCAGTCAAAACAGAAATGCAAGGATTACTCATAGATTCACTCATTTCATCAAAAAATTACGAAGCAGCCTTAGACCTTTTGCAAAACGATAAGGATTTTGAAAACAAAGAGGCTTTTCAAAAGGTTGCCTTCTTACGGGGATTGGAATTGTACAACGAATCTGAATTCAAGGAAGCGAACACATTCTTCAAACGCTCACTTGAAGAGCCTGTGGATGCTACCTATGCCGCTAGAGCTACCTTTTGGAAGGCAGAGTCCGATTATTTACTCAACAATTTTGAAGAGGCGCTGAGCAGCTATCAAAGTTTTATGGGGAATACAGCAGCACGACAAACCGACGAATTCCAGAACGCGCAGTACAATATAGGCTACACCAATTTCAAACTAAAAAACTATCCGCAGGCCATCAGTGCTTTTAATACCTATGTGCAGCAAAACTCTGAAGACGAAGAACGCAGTACAGACGCCTATTTGCGGATGGGTGATAGCTATTTTGTTTCGAGTAACTACAATGGTGCTATCGGTGCCTATGATAAGGCGATTGCGCAGAAAGCCTTGGATGAAGACTATGCATTTTTCCAAAAAACGCTTAGTCAAGGCTTCTTGGGAAGATCAAATCAGAAGATCGAGGGTCTGAAGGCCTTTATAGAACAATATCCGAAATCAAAGTTGCGCGATGATGCCCTTTTCGAATTGGGAAATACGCACGCGATTAAAAACAACGAATCAGAAGCATTAGCAGCCTACGATCAGTTGATTGACAACTACCGGATGAGCTCTTTTACCCCAAAAGCGTTGTTGCGTCAAGGATTGATTTATTACAATGGAGGTAACAATGACGAAGCACTGCGAAAGTTTCGCAAAGTAGTAGCAGACTATCCTAGCACGCAAGAATCCTTGCAAGCTGTGGCGACAGCACGTCTTATTTATGTGGATCTGGGGCGTGTAGATGAATATGCTGCTTGGGTACGTAATCTAGACTTTGTGGATGTCACCGATGCCGAACTGGATCAAGACGCCTACGCTGCAGCCGATCGCCAATACCAACAAGGAAATTCGGCCAATGCCATGCGTTCCTATGAAAAATATTTAGAGCAATTTCCCAACGGTAGAAATGCCTTGCAAGCCAACTTTTATTTGGCAGAACTCTACTACGCCAATGACCGCGAATCAGAAGCCATCGAACGCTATCGGGAAGTAGTAGGGCGTTCCCAAAACGAATTCACAGAAAAAGCACTCACACGCCTATCTGAATTGTTGTTCAAACGGAAGAATTATGACGACGCCATTGCTGTTTTACGACGTTTGGAAGACATCGCCCAAGTGGCGCAGAACATTACCTATGCACAGAGTAATTTGATGAAAGCCTATTACGAGGTAAGGAATTATGAGGAAGCGGTGGCTTACGCTGATAAAGTTTTATCGAGCAACCGTATCGACAATCGCATACGCAGCGACGCACAAGTTATCATTGCGCGCTCTGCCATGAAAACAGGCGATGAACAAAAGGCAAAATCGGCCTACGCGCAAGTGCAAAGAATTGCCACCGGACGTTTAGCGGCCGAGGCTCTGTATTATGACGGGTATTTCAAAAACAAGGAAGGTCAGTTTGAAGCCTCTAATACCTCCATGCAGAAGCTGGCACGTGATTACGCGAGCTATAAAGAATACGGCGCGAAAGGTTTGGTGGTGATGGCCAAGAATTTTTACGAGCTGAAGGATGCCTTTCAAGCCACCTATATTTTGGAAAATGTCATCCAGAATTTTGGTCAATATCCTGCGGTGGTATCCGAGGCGCGAGCAGAACTAAACAGAATCAAACGAGAAGAAGCCAAGACGAACGCCTCCATCAACAGCGAAAATTAATTCATCAATCAATAA
>CAWUKP010000125.1:0-7431 GCA_963922975.1 uncultured Spongiivirga sp.
TATGTATATCGGAAAGCTGGGTGATGGTTCTTCCCCAGACGACGGTATCTACATACTCATCAAGGAGGTTTTGGACAACTGTATCGACGAATTTGTCATGGGCGCCGGGAAAACCATCGAGATTTCCATCCAAGGCAATAAAGTGAATGTTCGTGATTACGGTCGTGGGATTCCTTTGGGTAAAGTGGTAGACGTCGTTTCCAAGATGAATACAGGTGGTAAGTACGACACTCGAGCTTTTAAAAAGTCGGTTGGACTTAACGGGGTGGGTACCAAAGCAGTCAATGCCTTGTCCACTTTTTTCCGTGTGGAATCTACCCGCGACGGAAAATCCAAATCTGCAGAGTTTGAAGTAGGGGAGCTTAAAAACGAAGATTTACTCGAAGAAACCTCGAGAAGACGAGGTACCAAAGTCAGTTTTATTCCAGACGAAGCCATTTTTAAGAAGTACAAATTTCGCAATGAGTACATCGAAAAAATGGTCAAAAACTATGTCTACCTCAACCCGGGTTTGACCATCGTTTTCAATGGGGAAAAGTACTTTTCTGAAAACGGTCTTAAGGATCTTTTGGAGGATACCACGAATAAGGAAGACATGCTCTATCCGATCATTCACCTTCGAGGTGAAGATATAGAAGTGGCACTCACGCACAGCAGGACTCAGTATAGCGAAGAGTATCATTCTTTTGTGAATGGTCAAAACACCACGCAGGGCGGAACCCACCTTGCGGCTTTTAGAGAAGCAGTAGTCAAAACCATTCGCGATTATTTCGGCAAGAGTTACGACGCATCGGATGTACGCAAATCAATTATTGGCGCCATTTCCGTAAAAGTCATGGAACCCGTATTTGAATCGCAGACCAAAACCAAACTGGGTTCCACCGATATGGGCGGCGATCTGCCAACAGTGCGCACCTTCATCAACGATTTTGTCGGCACGCAACTTGACAATTATCTGCATAAAAATCACAATGTGGCAGAGGCCATTCAAAAGAAAATATTGCAGGCAGAGCGTGAACGTAAGGAATTATCAGGTATTCGAAAGTTGGCCAGAGAACGTGCAAAGAAGGCCAGTCTGCACAATAAAAAATTACGTGATTGCAGGGTACACCTTACCAATTTGAAGAACGAAAGGCGACTGGATACTACGCTCTTCATTACGGAGGGTGATTCTGCAAGTGGTTCTATCACGAAATCTCGTGACGTAAACACACAAGCCGTCTTTAGTTTGCGTGGAAAACCTCTAAACTCGTATGGCATGTCTAAAAAAGTGGTCTACGAGAATGAAGAGTTCAATTTACTGCAAGCCGCCTTGAATATTGAAGATTCTATGGAAGACTTGCGCTATAACAATATTGTGATCGCTACTGACGCTGACGTAGATGGTATGCACATTCGACTGCTTTTGATTACGTTTTTCTTACAGTTTTTCCCTGAATTGATCAAAGAAGGACATTTGTACATTCTGCAAACGCCCCTATTTCGGGTACGCAATAAGAAAGAGACGATTTATTGCTACAGTGAACAAGAGAAGCAAGCAGCCATTGAAAAACTATCTGGAAAACCAGAAATAACTCGTTTCAAAGGGCTTGGAGAGATTTCGCCTGACGAGTTTCAACACTTTATCGGAGACGACATTCGTTTGGATCCCGTGATGCTCGACAGAGCCATGTCAATTGAAGAATTGCTTAGTTTTTACATGGGCAAGAATACCCCCAACCGTCAAGAATTCATTATCAACAACCTGAAGGTAGAACTAGACGCGGTGGAATAACTAAACTATGAGATTCAACAACGGCTCTTTGCAAAAATGGGTACCGCTCGTGTACTTCTTTCTATTCTTAGGAATATTGCTAAGCGTGTTGGTCTATGGAGTGATGATGGAGGAAAAATCAGCCAACCTGATTTGGTATGTACTGCCCACGGTCGGGTTTTTGTTACTATTCGCCTTTGTATACAAGGTGGTGGCCTTCTTTGAATACGATAGTGATGGAGAGGTCTTGAATTTCATCAACAAGGGGCTCATGCTCTCTAATTTCATGAATTACCGAGAGAAGCGCGCTGAATTCCCAAGAGATAAATTGAAGGATTTCAAGATTATCAATTACGTCATTTACAGAAACCTTCGATTGTTGGTCAGTTCTCGCTCAGGAAGAACTAAAAAACTACATTTTAATATTACATTCCTAAATGCCAGAAAGAGGAAAGCGTTGTACAATTCGCTGGACCAGGTAGTAAAGCACAACCAAGAAGTTGATGGAAGAAAACAATAACGATCACCTCCCTGAAGAAGAACTTCAGGATTCCCAAGGACAAGAGACCATTACCCGAATTACCGGGATGTACAAAGATTGGTTTCTTGACTATGCCTCATATGTAATTTTAGAACGGGCAGTTCCTGCTCTTGAAGACGGTTTCAAACCTGTTCAGCGCCGTATCATGCATGCGCTCAAGGAAATGGACGATGGTCGCTACAATAAAGTAGCCAACATTGTAGGGCATACCATGCAGTACCATCCGCACGGAGACGCCAGTATTGGTGATGCCATGGTGCAGATCGGACAAAAAGACCTGCTCATTGATACCCAAGGAAACTGGGGAAACATCCTTACGGGCGACAGTGCCGCGGCTTCGCGATACATTGAAGCACGGCCATCAAAATTTGCGCTAGACGTTGTGTATAGTCCCAAGGTAACCGACTGGCAACTTAGTTATGACGGACGAAAGAAGGAGCCCATTCACCTCCCTGTGAAATTTCCTTTATTATTGGCGCAAGGGGCAGAAGGAATTGCGGTAGGCCTTTCCACGAAAATATTACCCCATAATTTCAACGAGCTGATCGACGCTTCCATCAAGCATCTAAAAGGAAAGCGCTTCACTTTGGTGCCAGATTTCCCAACGGCAGGGATTATGGACGCCACCAACTACAACGATGGTCTCCGGGGAGGAAAAATACGCGTGCGGGCGAAGATTTCGCAGCTCGACAAGAACACCTTAGTTATCACACAAATACCGTTCGGCACAAATACTTCTTCCTTAATCGATTCCATCCTGAAGGCCAATGACAAGGGGAAGATTAAGATCAAGCGTATCGAAGATAATACAGCTGCTGAGGTTGAAATTTTGGTACACCTGCCCTCTGGTATTTCGCCCGATAAGATGATTGATGCTTTGTATGCGTTTACCGCCTGTGAGAGCTCCATTTCACCAATTTGCTGTATCATTGAAGACAATCGCCCGATTTTCATGGGTGTGAGTGAAATTTTACGACGTTCCACAGATCATACCTTGGCACTTTTGAAGTCTGAGCTCGAAATCAAGCTGTCAGAACTCGAAGAACAATGGCATTTCGCTTCCCTCGAAAGGATTTTCATTGAAAACAGAATCTATCGTGAAATTGAAGAAGAAGAAACCTGGGAAGGCGTTATCGCGGCCATTGATAAAGGACTAAAGCCATATATCAAACATCTGAAACGCGCCGTTACTGAAGAAGATATCGTCAAACTTACCGAAATACGCATCAAACGAATTTCTCGCTTTGACCTGGATAAGGCACAACAACATATTGATTCGCTGGAAGCGCAGATCGCAGAGGTCAAACACCATCTAGCCAATCTGGTAGATTTCGCGATTGATTATTTCACCAGATTGAAGAAAACCTACGGCAAAGGTCGCGAGCGTAAAACAGAGCTTAAGTTGTTTGACGATGTGGATGCCAAAAAGGTAGTGATTCGAAATACAAAGCTATACGTAAATCGAGAGGAAGGCTTTGTGGGAACTTCCTTGCGCCGCGATGAATACGTGACCGATTGTTCGGATATTGACGATATTATTGTTTTCACAAAGGATGGTGGCATGCAGGTTACTAAGGTGGATGCTAAAACCTTCGTTGGCAAGGGCATTATCCACGTGGCAGTATTCAAAAAGAAAGACAAGCGCACCGTCTACAACATGATCTACAAAGACGGTAGAGGTGGGGCTTCTTATGTGAAGCGCTTCAATGTTACGGGAGTTACGCGCGATAAACAGTATGACCTAACGCAAGGCAAGAAAGGTACAGAGGTGTTGTATTTCACCGCCAATCCTAATGGAGAAGCAGAGGTCGTCACCGTTCACCTGCGACAAGCAGGCAGTATTAAAAAACTGAAGTGGGATCTTGATTTTGCTGATCTCTCCATCAAGGGCAGAGGCGTCAAAGGGAATATTGTCACCAAATACGCCGTGAAGCGTATTGAGTTGAAAGAAAAAGGAGTTTCTACCTTAAAGCCTCGTAAAATATGGTTTGACGATACGGTTCAGCGCTTGAATGTAGATGATAGAGGGGAGCTTTTAGGTGCTTTTAGAGGCGAAGATCGTCTGTTGATTATCAACCAGAAGGGAATGGTGAAAACCATTATTCCGGAGTTGACTACCCATTTTGAAGACGATATGATCGTGCTCGAAAAATGGAATCCGAAAAAACCCATTTCTGTGATCTATTACGACGGTCATAAAGAACGATATTTCGCCAAACGTTTCCTTGTTGAACAACCAGAAAAGGAAGAATTAATCATTACGGATCATCCGCAATCGCAGTTAGAGCTGGTCATGACCGATTGGCGTCCACAGGCAGAATTAGAGTTCTACAAGCCGCGTGGAAAAGAAGCGAAGCCCAATCTGGAAATTAATTTAGAGGAATTTATTTCGGTGAAAGGAATCAAGGCACAGGGCAATCAGATTACAACTGAGAAGGTGAAAAATGTCAATCCTCTGGAGTCGTTGCCCTACGAAGAACCAGAACCTCTACCACCTGAAGAAATGGAAGTTGTAGATGAGGAGACCGTTGATCAAGACACCGATGAAGCGCCTCAGGGCAAGGAATCGGATGATGAAGGGCAGATTACCCTCGAACTCTAAAGAGCGCTAATTACTTTCTTCTGGAACGCTGTTTTTGCGCATTCTCATGTTCAAGAACTCCACGAACAAAGAGAAGGAGATCGCAAAATACAAATAGCCTTTAGGTACCGATCCAATAGATTCGTCAAAGATCACGGCATGCGCCAAATGCGCCCCCTCAGCAATAAGCATAAACCCGATCAAAATCAAGAAGGAAAGGCCAAGTACTTGAATAGACGGGTGTTTATTGACGAACTTCGAAACGGGGTTCGCAAATACCAGCATGATGATGACTGATAAAACCACAGCAATAATCATGATCACAAGTGCTACATCAGGGCCGCCTTGCATCCCATTGGTCATCCCCACGGCTGTCAAAATTGAGTCGAACGAAAAGACAATATTGATCAATGTAATCTGAAAGATGGCGTTACCTAAGGTTCCACCGCGATGGGCTTTCACTTCTCGTACGTCGTGCTCAGGGTCTTCAACTTTCTCATGAATTTCCTTAGTACTCTTGTACAACAAGAAAAGTCCTCCCGCAATGAGGATTAGGCTTTGTCCTGTAAAATGTGCTTCGAACCAGCCCCATTCCACTTCAAACCAAGGCTTTTGCATCGCGATCATGGCCGAAATCCCAAAAAGCAACGCGATACGCATTACCATGGCCAGAATCAATCCAATGTTTGTAGCTTTCTTCCGCTGGTTGTCGGGCAGTTTATCGGCCGCTATGGCAATAAAAATGATGTTATCAATACCCAGAACAATTTCGAGGAATGTAAGCGTAACTAAAGCACCTAGTGCTTCTGCGGTGAGTAAACTTTCTATCACAGGAGTTTATTTTAGTTTGGTTGCCGTACCTTTTTGTTTGTTTTTATCGTCGCCCACAAGAGCATACTCAAAAGTATAAGTGTTGCCCTTTGTACTCAGTATTTTCATGTGTACAGGCTTTTGCTCGTTTCTGTTGGTGGGATTTAATTTGGTTACAATGAATTCGCAGTCGTTAATCCAGCGAATACTAGCACTGTCAGTCTTTCCATCGAAATAATCCACTTCCAGTGTATCATTACGCGTAAAGGTTGTCTTCACCAGCTCAGTGCCCACAAAAGATTCGAATTCGAATGTTCCGTTCTTAAAATCTATACAGTTTCGTTCTTGATTTTGACAAGAACAGATGGTGAGAAATAGAAATACAAGAAATAGGCAGCGCATGCGGTCGATTTTCAGCGTAAAATTAAAGAAATTTTAAGACTCAAAGGCTTCAAATGAGCCATCCTCATAAAAGATAATGATACGATCAATCTGTTTTTTGTAAGAAGGAGTCTGCGGTGAAACGCCAACTTGCTCTTTCTTGCTCGTGGAAGTTGTTTTGGAAGAAGTAGGGGAAGTGTTTAAATCCTCATCACCAAAAAGCAACCAATTCAAATGAACCTCCGGAAAGCGATCCACTACCTTCAAGACAAATTCTAAACTGGGCTTATTTCGGCCAGAAAGAAGATGGGAAATACTAGAACGCTGAACACCCACTGCATCGGCAAAAGCACTGGCTGATAAGCTGTGATTTTTCATGAGTAAAGACAAACGTTCCGTAAAATCCTTGGTGTTTAACATTGTAATTACACTTCTATTGGTAAACGTGAATACTATTGAAATATTTTATAGAATTCTTCACCTTTCACATTCAAATAATATGAACCTTTAGTTTATTTAAATATATTTAAATTATTGATAAACAATACTTTGTAAAATTGAATTGATATTTGTATACAATCGTAAATTTCTTGCGTGTAAAATTAGTGTATTTGTGTGAAATACAGCGCGTGTAATGTTTACAAAAGTGAAATTTGTTCGTTGTACCTTTACATCCAATTTAAGAAACGCATGCTCGCATTACTCCAACAATGGTTAACAAGTCATTCCAAAATTGAACGACACGGAAGGTACTTTCCACCCCAGGAACTCGTCCCTTATTTGGAGCAGTGGAAAGAAAAATTTGAGGTATCTGAAGTTGGCCAGTCTGTCAACAGTAATCCCATTCACTTGGTAAAAGTGGGTAGCGGCAAGACCAAAGTTTTAATGTGGTCGCAAATGCACGGTAATGAATCGACCACAACGCGCGCTTTGATAATACTCTTTGATTTTTTGGGTTCTGAGGAGTCATTGGCGCATGAGATTCTTCAGGATTGTACACTGTATATTATTCCGTTACTCAATCCAGACGGCGCGGCTGCCTATACGCGTCACAATGCTCAGGCAATCGATTTAAATCGTGATGCGCAAAATTTGACTCAGCCTGAAAGTCGTGTGCTCCAAAGCGTCTTTGCCGATGTGAAACCTGATTTCTGCTTTAATTTACACGGTCAGCGTACTATTTTTAGTGCTGGTGATCATCCAAAGCCTGCAACGATTTCCTTTTTGGCTCCTTCTGCCAATGAAGCGCGTAGTATTACGGCATCAAGAGCAACAGGCATGCAGCTTATTGCCGCTATAAACCAAGAGCTTCAACAGTTAATTCCAGATCAGATAGGTCGCTATGACGATGGTTTTAATTTGAAT
>CAWUKP010000126.1:0-7421 GCA_963922975.1 uncultured Spongiivirga sp.
TACCCAAAACGACTGCAACACTACCGAGAAATTTACATTGGCCATACACCTGTAACAAGAATCGGAAGCGTGGTTCCTGTGAATCGCGCCAATGTTTGGAATGTGGATACTGGTGCTGCTTTCAAAGGACCGCTTTCAGTGATGGATGTCGACACCAAAGAAGTTTGGCAAAGTGATCCTGTACATCTATTATATCCTCAAGAACACGGCCGGAATGGAACTGCCTAGCATCCTAAAAAAAGAAAAACCGCTTCGGACGAAGCGGTTCTCGTACTATCTTAAACTTCGATACATTACAAATCAAACTTGATCCCTTGTGCTAGTGGTAATTCGGTGGTGTAATTGATCGTATTGGTCTGACGACGCATATAGATCTTCCAAGCATCCGAACCGCTCTCGCGTCCGCCGCCTGTTTCTTTTTCACCGCCAAAAGCACCGCCAATCTCGGCACCTGAGGTACCGATATTCACATTCGCAATCCCACAATCGCTTCCAGCCTGGCTCAAGAAACGCTCAGCTTCACGCAGATTATTGGTCATGATTGCAGACGATAATCCTTGTGCTACGCCATTTTGAATATTGATCGCATTTTCTACATCCCCTGAATATTTCAAAAGGTACAGAATGGGTGCAAAAGTTTCGTGTTGTACAATTTCAAATTCGTTCTTTGCTTCGGCAATGGCGGGTTTCACATAACAACCACTTTCATAGCCTTCACCTTTTAAAACACCGCCTTCAACAACTACATTGCCTCCTTCTGCTTTTACTTTTTCCAAAGCACTGAGGTACATGTCGACCGCATCCGAATCGATCAAGGGTCCAACATGATTGTTTTCGTCTAACGGATTTCCGATACGTAATTGTCCATAAGCGTCTACCAAGGCCTGCTTCACCTTGTCGTACATGCTTTCATGAATGATCAAACGACGGGTAGAAGTACAACGTTGTCCGCAAGTTCCCACGGCACCAAAAACAGCCCCAATGACCGTCATTTTAAGATCGGCATCTGGGGTTACGATAATGGCATTATTTCCGCCAAGTTCAAGCAAGGACTTCCCGAGGCGTTCACCAACGGTCTTCCCAACAATTTTTCCCATGCGGGTAGATCCCGTTGCCGAAATTAAAGGAATGCGTTTATCGGTGGTCATCATTTCACCAACACGATAATCACCGTTGATCAGACAAGAAATCCCTTCAGGTAATCCATTGGCCTTGAGTACGTCGGCGATGATATGCTGACACGCTACACCACACAAGGGGGTTTTCTCAGAAGGTTTCCAAACGCAAACATCACCACAAATCCAAGCCAAAGCGGTATTCCATGACCAAACCGCTACTGGAAAGTTGAAGGCTGAAATAATCCCTACAACTCCCAACGGATGGTATTGTTCGTACATGCGATGTCCAGGGCGTTCGCTGTGCATCGTTAAACCGTGCAACTGACGTGATAGACCTACCGCAAAATCGCAGATGTCGATCATTTCTTGTACCTCACCCAACCCTTCTTGGTAGGATTTCCCCATTTCGTAGGAAACCAATTTTCCTAATGGTTCTTTGAGCTCACGCAACTTCTCTCCAAACTGACGAACAATCTCACCGCGCTGAGGAGCAGGCATCTTTCGCCAAAACTTGAATGCGTCCTGAGCCGTAGTCATTACTTTCTCATAATCCTCTCGAGTGGTGGTCTTCACTTTGCCAATCAATGAGCCATCTACTGGCGAATGTGATGCGATGGCTTCTCCTGAAGAAAACCAGTTGGATCCCGTAGAAGTTCCTTCGTTGAGTTCCTGAACGCCCAATTGCTGAAGCGCTTTTTCTATTCCAAAATCGGTAGCAACTACTGACATTTATAACTTTTTAATGAGTTCGTGTTATATTTTCAACAAAAATAAGAAGATTGGTTGGCTTAGTCTTCCTCAGCCACAAATCTTTTATCGACGGGCATTACTGTTCCACAGTTCTCGCAGGTACGAAGCTTTTTAGACCCGTAGAAGGTTTTGAAGTGTCCTAAAAAATCCTTTTCAATATCGTGTAGTGGAAAGTACACCTCGTGCAGCTTATGATTGCAGTTGTCGCAGAACCAAAGCAGTCCGTCTTCAGCGTCAAGATCAGCACGTTTGCGTTCGATTACTAACCCGACAGAGTCTTTATGACGAACTGGTGAATGGGGTACTTTGGCAGGATGCAAATACATATCGCCTGGGCCCAGTTTCATTGTTTTCTTTTGGCCTTCATCTTGAACATGCACTTCGATCGTACCTTCCAACTGATAGAAAAGTTCTTCCGTTTCGTTGTAGTGATAGTCTTTTCGAGCATTCGGGCCAGCCACAATCATCACGATATAGTCATCGGCTTCTTTGTATAAGTTTTTATTCCCTACTGGAGGTTTTAATAATTCTCTATTCTCTTCCAACCATTGTTGCAGGTTGAAGGGTTTTGCAATCGCCATTTAGTTTGTGTATTTACTCCTTAAAGTTACAGCTTTCATTTGACACAAACTTGGTATCTTTAAAGCACCAACGCAATCTGATAGAAAGATGAAGAAGTATCTTTTCCTTATAGTTATACTGGCCATTTACGCATCCAGCTGCAAAGAAAACAATAGTGATGAAACTGCTTCAACGGCTGAGACCCTTCACGCTGAAGAAGTAACCCAACAACCAACCTTCGGGCTTGTCATCCACGGAGGAGCAGGGACCATTCTGAGAAAGAATATGACGCCTGAAAAGGAAGCTGCTTATAAAGAAGTGTTGGAACAAGCTGTGCGCGTAGGACATGAAATTCTGAAAAATGGAGGCAGTAGTTTGGATGCCGTTGAAAAAACCATCAATGTACTCGAAGATTCGCCCCTCTTCAATGCTGGCAAAGGAGCAGTTTTTACCAATGAAGGAAAAAACGAATTGGACGCTTCCATCATGGATGGAAAAACACTCAACGCCGGTGCTATTGCGGGTGTGACCACAGTTAAGAACCCTATTAACTTGGCAAGAGCAGTCATGGAAAAATCAGAGCATGTTATGTTTGCTCGTGAAGGTGCAGAGTTCTTTGCCAAACAACAGGGCATTGAATTGGTAGACCCTTCTTATTTCTACACTGAATCACGGATGAAGTCACTCGAAAGAGCACTTGAGCGCGAAAAAATCGAGTTGGACCACGACGACCAGTCTTCCTTCTATGATCCCGACATTAAGGACAGTAAGTTTGGTACGGTGGGCTGCGCCGCTTTGGATACAAACGGTAACCTAGCGGCTGGTACTTCCACTGGAGGTATGACCAACAAACGCTGGGGACGTGTGGGCGATGCGCCCATTATTGGTGCAGGAACCTATGCCAACAACGCTACCTGCGCGGTTTCCTCCACAGGTTGGGGAGAATATTTTATGCGAGGTATTGTGGCCTATGATATTGCTGCTATGATGGATTACAAAGAGATTTCTTTACAAGAAGCTGCTGCTGAAGTCATTCAAAAAAAGCTGACTGATTTGGGGGGAACTGGCGGTATCATAGCCATCGATCATCAGGGCAATGTGGCGATGGAATTCAATACGGCAGGCATGTATCGTGCTTCGATGAATGCTGCTGGCGAGCTTACCATAGGTATTTACAAGGAATAGCTATCGCTTCAGGGTGAAGTGTCCTCTTCGGATGATCCCGTCTACGCGTAATTCGTACCAATAGTCATCAGCTGGTAAGGGAGTGCCGCCTGTGGTGCCGTCCCAGCTGAAGTTGGGTGTATAACCCGTTTTCAGGAGTTTTCCGAAGCGATTGAAGATGCGCACCTCCACAGGACTTCGGAAGAAATCTAAGCCTTCAATTTCAAAATCATCGTTTGCACCGTCATTGTTGGGTGTCATGAATTTAGGTACTTGCAGGTTGATGAAACGCTGCGTTGTGATTCCACAACCAAAAACATCTCGTACATAGACCGTTTGAATCCCCGGACGCACAAAACGAAAGCGATTGGAAGGTTGATAGACGATCCCGTCTACGGAGTATTCGAAATCACCTTGATTGCTCGTCTCAATGACCACTTCATTTTCTGAAATAACAACCTCGGAAATGATGGGAATAGCTCTTTCGAGAACCATTATGGTTTTTACAGAAGCGCAGCCTTCAGCCGTTGTGACCTCCACGGTATACGTGCCGCCATCTTGAACGTCGATGGTTCTTGACATGGCACCTGTGCTCCATTCATAACTTACATCATCTAGCCCCGCGTCTAAACGAAGGCTAGTGTTTTCACAAAATTCCATCGATTCATCTTCAACCACGGGTGCATTCTCAAAACGAATAGAAATCATCGTTCTCGTAGGACTTTCGCATCCTCCTCGCGTACTGACCGCCTCAGCATAAAAAATACCCGTTTCATTCGGTAAATATGTAGTGCTATTAGCTAAAAGTAAGTTGCCCCCCGCAGGTTCATCATACCAATTGACTGTTGTTCCTGGCGGAACACTTACCTGCATAGGCACCCGCGGCAGATTTGAGCAATTAATAACGTCACCGCTACTGAGGGGAGGCATTGGTTGGGCAATCACCTCCACCACATAAGTTTCGGAAACTGTTGAGCATAGCGGCGTGCTTAGATTGATCGCATCTTCAGCTACCTTCACCCGATAGAAGCGGGTAACGGTAATATTCGGTGTCGTATAGGTCTGGTTGGTTTCACCGGCAATATCGGTCCAAACCACTCCATCCGTACTTTCCTGCCATTGATATGCGTGGGTACTGTATACACTAAAGTCTGGCGTAGCGGTCAGTTCAACCGTAATTGGTGCATCCTCTTCACAAATTATGGTTCCAGATGCATTGCTGGTGTCCTCAATAGCGGTGGTATCCCCACAGCTTCGAAAAGCAATATCATCAATGGCAAGGTCATTACCACATCCTCCATCACCATTGTTTAACATTTTGAGGATCACTGAAGTTTGCGCTGGAAGTGTTTGAAAGGTAAGTGCATATTGCTCCCATTGCGGGCTTGTAGTTCCAAATATATTTCCTGTGCTTCCGCTTGCTAACAGGGTAGTGTCAGATTCATCCCAGATTTGAAATTGAACGTTCACAGGTATTTCATCATTTCCGCAGGCACCGCTAGCTGGATTAAACACATTAAGGAGCCAAGCTGAAAACTCATAGGAGGTATTTTCACAAAGCCCTGCAATGGGTCTCGCATAAAACTGATCAGCCGTAAAGCTTGCATTTACGATGAGTGCTTTCCCATTTGTATCTCCTGGAGTATGGTCTTCTGTTCTATGCCAAGAGTTCAATTGACCCATCTGATTGGAAATGGTATACTGCCCATCTTCTGTATTGGAAGTAACGTAGGTATAACCAGTAACACCTGCAGGCAAAGGGGGTCCATTAGTAGTGCCAGTACCAAAATCTTCTGAGAAAATGGCTTCTCCTGAATTGCCTGTACAAAAGCTCAGTTGTGCGCACACTTCACTACATGCAAACAATAAAAAGACCAAAAAAAACAGCCGTAGAAAAATATTCACAGGGGAAGCTTTGGGTAAAAATACTATTTATATAACTTGAAGTCGTCTTCGGAAAGCAATTCTTTATGGCGAACACTGACTTTGTTCCTTACTATGCGGTGATCTTCACCTCAAAAAGGACGACTTCTCAAGCGAATGCGTACGCGCATTCGGCACAATTAATGGAAAGCTTGGCGAAAGAACAAGAGGGTTTCCTAGGTGTGGATTCGGCCAGAAACGAAGTCGGTATTACAGTTAGCTATTGGACCTCTTTGGAAGCCATCGCACGCTGGAAGCAACATACTGAACATCAACTAGCACAAGAACGAGGGCAAAGCGACTGGTACGCCTGGTACCATGTGCGCATTTGCAAAGTTGAACGTGAATATAAGTTCGATCGTCTATGACACGCTTTCCACTTGTTAAAAAACTGGGGTTCATCTCTGGTCCCATACTGTTCGCCATTCTTTTTTGGTTTCCCGAAACGCTTATTTCCGAGGTAGGTGATAAAGTGTTGGCAGTGGCCGCGTGGATGGTCATCTGGTGGATTACTGAAACGGTTTCTATTTCGGTAACTGCGCTTATACCACTAGTACTTTTTCCGCTTATTGGCGTGATGGATATTAAGGAGGTCGCCAGTAATTACTCCAGCCCGATTGTATTTCTCTTTTTTGGAGGCTTTGTGATGGCGCTGGCGCTGGAAAAAGTAAATCTGCACAAGCGTATTGCACTGAACATCATAAAGCTAACAGGAACAAGCGCCAATAAGGTGATTCTTGGGTTCATGATTGCCACCGCACTCATGAGTATGTGGATTAGCAATACGGCCAGTACTGTGGTGATGTTGCCCATCGCGCTATCTGTGATTCATCTACTCATTGACGATGAAGATGGATTTACCAAAAACGACCAAAATTTTGCGCTGAGTGTCATGTTGGGGATTGCCTTTTCCGCAAATGCCGGGGGTATCGCTACCATCATTGGGACGCCACCCAACTCCGTCTTGATTGGTTTTTTGGAGAACGAATACCAAATTGAGATTTCCTTCTTGGAGTGGTTGCTTTTTGGGCTTCCGTTTTCCGTTCTATTGATCGCCATTGTATATGTTGTTTTGGTGAAGTGGATCTATCCCAATCATCGACTGCAGCTGAAGGCCTCCAAAGAAGTGATCGACAATGAACTTCAGAAACTGGGCAAGATGAACACTCGAGAAAAAAGAGTGCTCATTATTTTTGCGGTGACTATTTTGCTGTGGATCCTTCGAATTTTCATCAACAAATGGTTGCCAGGTTTGGGCTTAACCGATACCTCCATCAGTATGATCGCCGCTTTCGCTATGTTCGCGATTCCGTTTAAGTTTAATGTGGGCGACTTCATTCTGGATTGGAAAGATACCCAACGCCTTTCTTGGGGGATTTTAATCCTATTTGGGGGTGGACTAGCCCTTGCCGCTGGCATGTCGAAGGGAGGAATTGTAGATCTTATTGCTCAATTTGCAGCAGACAACCAAGCCTTGGGCATCACGGTGATGGTTACTATTCTCATCATATTGATGCTGTTTCTTACCGAATTGATGAGCAACGTGGCTCTAACAGCTGTAATGGTGCCTGTAGTAGCGGGGATTTGCATTGGCTTTGGCGTTCCCATGCTCTACGTGCTAATTCCAGTAACTATTGCCTCCAGCTGTGCGTTTATGCTCCCAATGGCGACTCCGCCGAATGCTATCGTTTTTGCTAGCGGCTACATAAAAGTGCATCAGATGGTACGGGCTGGTTTTTTTCTGAATGTGATATCCGTTGTACTGTTGATTCTCCTTTTCAAATATGTGCTCCCCTGGTTTCTTTAGCGCAACGGAAAACCTTTTGCGGCCCACCACGGGTGTACTTCAATCACCAGTCGCCCTGCTTTAACGGAGGGATCTAGATTGGCCAGACTGTCGGCCAT
>CAWUKP010000127.1:0-7360 GCA_963922975.1 uncultured Spongiivirga sp.
ATCTACGATCTCAGGCAGCACGCCGATTTTGAAAAAAACGAAGCATTGGTTCTTTCCACTTGATCAATACGAAGATTTCCTAAAGCAATGGATTTTAAAAGACCACAAGGCAGATTGGAAATCTAATGTGTATGGTCAATGTAAATCTTGGATTGACGATGGCCTAAAACCAAGAGCCGTGACTCGAGATTTAGACTGGGGTATTCCTGTTCCTGTGGAAGGAGGCGAAGGAAAGGTACTCTATGTGTGGTTCGACGCGCCAATCGGGTATATTTCCTCTACCAAAGAATGGGCAGCGCGTGAAGGCAAGAATTGGGAGCCGTATTGGAAAGATAGTAGCACCAAGTTGGTGCATTTCATTGGAAAGGACAATATTGTGTTTCACTGTATTATCTTCCCTAGCATGTTGAAGGCGAGTGGCGATTATATTCTTCCGACCAATGTACCTGCCAACGAATTCTTGAATTTGGAAGGTAATAAACTTTCCACCTCCAAGAATTGGGCTGTTTGGCTCCATGAATACCTAGAAGAGTTTCCAGGCATGCAGGATGTACTGCGATACAGCTTAACAGCTAATGCTCCGGAGACAAAAGACAACGATTTCACCTGGAAAGATTTTCAAGCGCGAAACAACAACGAACTCGTAGCAATCTTCGGAAATTTTGTGAATCGGATGACGGTACTCACGCATAAATATTTTGACGGCCAAGTGCCCGAAGCGGGGGCGTACCATCTGCAAGACGAAGCCGCACTTCGCCAATTGTCGGAGTTTCCAAAACGTATCGGCCAAAGCATTGAACGGTATCGCTTTCGTGAGGCTAGCCAAGAGTTGATGAATCTAGCCCGTCTCGGAAATAAGTATTTGGCAGATGAAGAACCTTGGAAAGTCATCAAGGAAGATCCGGAGCGCGTCAAAACCATCATGAACGTAGGTCTACAAGTAGTGGCAGGATTGGCCCTATTGAGCGAACCATTTTTGCCATTCACATCAACCAAGCTCAAGCAGATGCTGCAATTGGAGCGTCTATCTTCGGTTCCAGACTGGCATGCTGTAGAGGCCTCGGATTTCTTACTTCCAGCCAGACATCACATTGGCAAAAGCCAGTTACTTTTTAGAAAAGTAGAAGATCAAGAAATTGATGCGCAACTCACCAAATTAGAAGCGACTAAAAAAGCCAATCAATCCGAAAAGACTACCCTTATGCCACAGAAAGAAACTATTTCCTTTGAAGACTTTACCAAATTAGATTTACGTGTTGGAACCATTCTGGAAGCGGAAAAAATGCCCAAAGCCGATAAGCTGTTAGTCTTAAAAGTAGATACGGGTATTGACGTGCGAACGGTGGTCTCCGGAATTGCAGAAAATTTCACGCCAGAGGAAGTCGTAGGTAAGCAAGTGACCATTTTAGTCAATCTAGCGCCAAGAAAATTAAGAGGTGTAGAGAGTCAAGGAATGATACTGATGGCCGAAGACGCAGCAGGAAAGTTGATTTTTGTGAATCCTGATGAGGTGACAGGGAATGGAAACTGTATTAGTTAGACCTACATCAGATTTTCAGAAGTGCCCTTGTCAGTAAATTTCGACTGTGGTGAAGCTCGATGGCATGTCTGAGATATTGCTGATGTCATGACAGGAGTGAGAACAAAATACGTATTGACCTAGTAATGTCATCCCGAGCGCAGTCGAGGGATATTTTTAATCATGAAGCAATATTATGTTTACATACTACGCTGTGCTGATGATTCTCTATATACGGGCATAACCAGTGATTTAGACAGGAGACTCAAAGAACATCAAACGGGGGTGCTCAAAAGCGCCTATACTTATAAAAGAAGACCAGTACGTTTAGAATATTTTGAAAAGTTTACTACTCCAGAATTGGCAATTGCTTTTGAAAAAAGGCTGAAGAACTGGAGCAAACAAAAAAAGGAAGCCCTAATTGCTGGCGAATTTGATAGACTTCAAATACTCTCCGAATGCAGAAACGCCACTCACTCAAAATACAAGCCATAGCAGCGCCTCGACTGCGCTCGGCGTGACAACTCATGCTCAAGATCGCGTATCACTCTATTTATAAACATCCACTTCCCGAAGGGCATCGTTTTCCTATGGTGAAATACGAATTACTGCCTAAACAATTGCTATATGAAGGTACTTGTGCCGCGGAAAACTTCTTTGAGCCCTCCGTACCGAGCAATGCGCACATATTCGCAGTACATCAACGCTCGTACGTAGAGAAATTGCAGCAACTGGCTCTTACCCCAAAAGAAGTGCGCAAGATTGGATTTCCACTTTCTGAAGCTTTGGTACAACGAGAAGTGATGATCGCTGATGGCACTATCAAAGGTTGTGAATATGCCTTACAACATGGCGTGGCGATGAACATCGCTGGAGGTACACATCACGCGTACTCAAATCGAGGCGAAGCCTTTTGTCTATTGAACGATCAGGCCATTGGAGCGCGCTATTTACAAGGCAAAGGCTTGGCGCAGAAAATTCTCATCGTCGATTTAGATGTGCACCAAGGAAATGGCACAGCAGAAATTTTTCAGGGGGATGATAGCGTCTTTACATTTTCTATGCACGGAAAGAACAACTATCCTTTTAAAAAGGAAGAAAGTGATCTAGATATTCCCATGCCAGATGACTGTTCCGACAGTGAATACTTGAAGAAGCTCAAGATTACCTTGCCCAAACTGATCGACGAACAGCGCCCAGACTTCATCTTCTACCTAAGCGGGGTAGATGTGGTGGCTGGCGACAAACTAGGAAGGTTGGGCCTTTCCATTGAAGGTTGTGCCGAACGGGATCGATATGTGCTCTCACTTTGTCAAAAGCTTGAGATACCCGTGCAATGCAGTATGGGTGGAGGGTATTCTCCAGATATCAAGGTGATTGTAGAAGCACATGCCAATACCTTTCGCTTGGCGCAAGATATATTCTTTTGAAGCTTCGAATAAATTAACATTCATTGTGTAATGTCTACGGAGTTTGATCGTCTTATTTAAGTCAACCTACTTTTATGAAATACTTTTTTGCCGTCATTATTTTGATGAGTTCATGGGCTGCAAGCTCCCAATACAATCTGGCTGAAACCGATCAAACGCTTTGGCAGCTCTTTACATACGACGCAGGAAACATCTTCAAGAGCGTTGGTCATGCCTATAGCAGGCCTTTGCATTGGAAAGGGGAACAATGGGCAACCTTTGGCGGCGTAGCAGCAGGAACAGGTTTACTGATGATGGTAGATGACGAAGCGGCCACTTTCTTTGAGAATCAAAGGGAAGGAACACCGCAAATCATACGCGATTACGGTTGGTACTACGGAAGCCCTCAGAACAATTACATGGCTACGACGGCGGTTTATCTTACCGGTCTTTTTACCAAAAATGAAAAATTACGCCGTACTGGCGTTTTATTGGTTTCCTCAGCCACTGCCGGTGGCATATTGCAACAATTTGGTAAATATGCTTTTGGTCGAGCACGACCTCGAAGCGGAAAAAGTTCTGATACCTATGCGCCGTGGAGCAATGATAAAGACTTTCATGCTTTTCCGTCTGGGCACGCTATGCTGGCCTTTACCAATGCATACGCCATTGCCAAACAGTTCAGTAACACCTGGGTGAAGGTTGGAATCTACACCTTGGGATCCATTCCAGGTTTTACAAGACTCTTAGAGGGCGCACATTGGTTGAGCGATGTGGCGGTTGGAATGGTAATGAGCATATTTATCGTTGAGTCTATAGATAAATACTTGGACAGTAAGTATGACCAAAAGTATAACAAGTCCGAAAAGCGAGTTAGCTGGAATCTTCAATTTTCGCCTAGACAGATTGGAGTAGTACTTCAATTCTAGAACCTTTCTAATTTAGGTTTTACATGACTGTATGCTCTCTATTTTGCGTAATTTTATAAGCAAACGCAAAAACTATTACCATGCTATCAAAAAAGCTAGAAACTGCACTCAATAATCAAATTCGTATAGAAGCTGAATCTTCACAAGTATATCTGTCCATGGCTTCCTGGGCTGAGGTTCAAGGTTTGGAAGGGGTAGCTGGATTCATGTATGGGCACTCCGACGAAGAACGTCAGCACATGCTCAAGTTGGTAAAATACGTTAACGAACGTGGCGGCCATGCCAAAATTTCCAATCTGAAGGCACCGAAGACGGCCTTTGGATCTTTTCAGCAAATGTTTGAAGAACTCTATGAGCACGAGCAATTTGTTTCACAAAGCATCAATGACCTTGTTCATATTTGCCTTGAAGAAAAAGACTATGCCACGCATAATTTTCTACAGTGGTATGTAGCTGAGCAGATAGAGGAGGAAGCCTTGGCCCGAACAGTATTGGATAAAATCAACTTGATTGGTGATGATAAAGGTGGACTGTATCTTTTTGACCGCGATGTACAGTTAATTACTGTGGAAAGCGCCGCTGCGGATACGCCTGAATAGGATGAAAACTTCGACCAATTCTCTGGAGAATTCGGTCTACAAATAGTTCTCAATGAAAAAAGTATCGTTAATTCTTCTGATGGTAGGAGCGTTGATGTTCAGTTGTAAACAGGCGCAACAGTCTCCAGAAGTTACTCCTAATACTACCTACTTGGATTACTCGGAACGAGACGACAAGCTGAGTGGCGGAGTGAAGATGATTCCTATTCAGACGGCTGTTGGTGAATTCAAAGTGTGGACCAAGCGTGTGGGCAATCATCCCACCATGAAAGTACTCTTGTTACATGGAGGGCCTGGTGCTACCCATGAGTATTTCGAAGCCTTTGACTCTTATTTTCCCAATGCGGGCATCGAATATTACTACTATGATCAATTAGAATCTGCCTTCAGCGATCAGCCCAATGATCCGCAATTGTGGGCCATCGATCGTTATGTGGAGGAGGTGGAACAAGTACGGAAGGCCTTGGGCTTGGATGCCAACAATTTTTATTTGCTGGGCAACTCGTGGGGAGGCATTTTAGGCCTTGAGTATGCGCTCAAATATCAGGAAAATTTAAAGGGTTTAATCATTTCTAATATGATGGCTTCGGTTCCAGCGTACAATCGCTACGCGAATGAAGTGCTGGCTTTGCAGTTACCATCAGAAGTCTTGAAGGAGCTTCGAGAATTAGAAGCGAATAACGATTTTGGAAATCCAAGATATGGTGAGTTGCTTTTTGAGTATTATTACACCGAGCATATACTTCGTATGCCTTTGGAAGACTGGCCTAATCCAGTAAACAGGGCTTTTGCCAACATCAACCAAGAACTCTACGTCACGATGCAAGGGCCAAGCGAATTTGGCATTGTGGGAGACGCTTTGCTGAAAGACTGGGATCGCACGGCAGATTTATCAAAAATCAAAACTCCAACGCTTACTGTTGGGGGTGCCCATGATACGATGGATCCCAAACATATGCAATGGATGGCTACACAATTCGAAAATGGCCAACACCTCCATTGTCCAAACGGCAGCCATATGCCATTTTATGACGATGCGGAAGTCTTTTTTGATGGCGTTATTGATTTTATCAAAAGGATAGATAACGCAGCCTTAGAGCGCAACTGAGATTTCATGGAAAATAATCATATCAACTATATCGAGTTCAAAGCTGTTGATATCACGGCGACGAAACGATTTTATCACGAGTGCTTTGGATGGGAATTCACCGATTACGGGTCTGATTATGTGGCCTTCAAACATAGTGGTATAGAGGGAGGTTTCGAAAGAACAGATGGCGAGATACAGCAGGGTGCATTGGTGGTGTTGTATCACGAAGATTTAGAATCAGCGTTGCAAACGGTTGTGGAAGCAGGCGGTCTCATCTCTAAGGAGATTTTTTCATTTCCCGGAGGACGAAGGTTTCACTTCAAAGATCCATCAGGCAACGAATTGGCTGTGTGGTCTGACCAATAAGAAATCCGCTCAACTTTAACAAAATACTTTATTTAGATTGAATTAAAATAAATATTTTTGCCCAGCGATTTCGATTTCATGGGCAAGAAGAAGAAAAAAGACAAAGCTAAAAAAGAGACAAAGGCTGCGATTCAGTTCGTGGCGGTCAAGCCTCCTAAGAATTGCAAGAGCAAATGCTGCAAGAAGTTTAAGAAAGGAGAGCACAAGCGCTGCAAACGTTGCCCGATGTACGATCTGCTCAAACAAGCCAAAAAGAAAGCTGCATAAATAAAAAAGCCCTCGTTTTGAGGGCTTTTTCTTTTCTTAACCACAAGAAATTATTTGCCAAGCAATAAGAGTTCATTGCAAACCACCTCGGTTACATAGCGTTTCTCACCTTCCTTAGTCTCGTAACTACGGTTGGTTAATTTTCCTTCCACAGCAATCTCCTTTCCTTTGGTTACATACTTTTCAATGATCTCAGCGGTTTTGTTCCAGGCCACGACGTTGTGCCATTGGGTGTCTTTGATTACTTCGCCTGCTGCGTTGCGATAACTCTCATTGGTAGCAATGCTGAACTTAGCCAGCTTCTTACCATTGTCAAGATTGATGATTTCAGGATCGTTTCCTAAGTTTCCAATCAACTGTACTTTGTTTCTAAGTGCGTTCATAATAAATAGTTTTAAATGTGAAACAGTTAATGCCATCAAGCGTCGTTCGTTCAGCTTGACAAGGCAAAGATGAGACGCGTTGAAATAAGGAGTCGGTTCGGAAACGATTGTATTCGTTTGTAAACATTTGAAACCGTTTGTAAACGAATATTGTTGTATATTGGAAGGTGTATTAGCCGCACTTAAACACTGAACAATACAAACTACGATGAACGCCAAAAAAGCATTCCTTTTATGTTTTTCGCTCTTTGCCATTGTCTTGCAAGCGCAGCAGCCTACACCTGCTGATCCTTGGTTTCAAGAGATTTCCAAATCTAATGATGTTGATCTTATTAAGGGGAAACCCATCGTGGATAGAACGAAGGAGATCGTTATCGATGGCTTCGGGGATGTAACGGTCAACGGCAAGAAGGAGTTCAAATACAAACGTTTTGATGAGTTTATAGGGAAAGAATATTACGGTGGCGAATTTGTTGGATCGGCATTTGGCATTTACAAGAAAAACGAAAAAGACATCCTCTTCACCTCCAAGAATTTCACCGTCAAAGACGAAAACGGGAAGTCAGTTTACTTGTTAGAATTTGAATTCCCAACCATTGGTAAGCGATTTTTATCCAGAAAGCCTGGTGTAGGGTCCTGGCTGTTTGCTATCAAACTGATGCTTTACAAAGGAGTTATTGATATCAATGGTAACATCGACTCAAATGCAATGAATGCATTCATCGAAGAATTCAGCGATGTAGATGCCAATTCCTATGCGGCACAGCAGATTGCCTTTTGGCGGTCTTCAAAATGGGA
>CAWUKP010000128.1:0-7334 GCA_963922975.1 uncultured Spongiivirga sp.
CGATAACAAAGAAGTGTTTTCGTCGAGAAAGTGCTGCGTTGCAGCGATGATAAAGCAAGGCCATGGTGTGGGACATTTTCCGATACGACGAAAGTGTTTCTGATCTACGATGGGTTGGGTGGTAAACTTTTCCCAGAGAAAATAATCCGCTGTGCCGTTAGTCAGTGCTTCAATGGCTCCATCTAAGGTGTGGATCACTTCGAAGTCTAGTTCACTGGTATCCCAACCCTGTGTCTGGGCGTGTACATAGGCCATCAGATGACTTCCGCTTCCGTATCTACTGATGGCGGCTTTCTTATGTTGTAATTCTTCCTCTGTTTTAAAAACGGACTCGTGTGCCACATGAACCCCCCAGATAAGCGGACTCTCTACATAGGTTTGAATGATACGACTTTGATTGCCAGCTACGATATCCTTGATGATTCCTTCCGTCAAAATAATGGCCAAATCAGTTTCTTGATCTCGAAGCAATTGGGCCATACGACCTGTACCTTCTGGAATATCAGTCCATTGCAAATCAATTCCCCGATCTTCAAAAGCACCTTCTTCAATGGCCATATGCCAGGGCAGATTAAAATGCTCCGGAACACCTATGATTCTAACTGTTTTCACAAATTGGTGAGTTTTCCTAGTGTATATTGGATCATGGCATCTACAGCACCCTTGGGATCGGACGAAAAAGTACCGTTCGGTCTATTGGCGATGATGCAGTTCATAGAGACAGCCTGATGCCCTAGAAGATTAGCCATACCATAGATAGCGGAAGTTTCCATTTCAAGGTTAGTAATGCGCTTTCCCTTGAAAGAGAAGGAGGCAAGTGTATCCATAAAATTAGGATCTTGAACGGGTAATCGAAGTACGCGCCCTTGCGGACCGTAAAACCCAACATTAGTTCCGGTAAAACCTTTATGAACCTCATCAGATGTGAGTCGATCGGCTAAAGGCTTACTACAGCTGACCACATAAGGTTGAGACTTCGCCATATACCAGTTAGCGTGCTGAACAAAGGCGTCTTGCACTTCTTTTAATTGAATGTGTTCCCCAACATAATAATGTAGTAAACTATCGAAGCCAATAGCCCATTCACTGAGTACGAACTCATTCACTTTGATATTGGGTTGCAAGGAACCAGACGTGCCAATACGCACAATATTGAGAGAAGTAAGCTGATCTTTAATGGTTCGAGTTTTGAGATCAATATTCACTAAGGCATCCAATTCATTCAAGACGATATCTATATTGTCTGGTCCGATTCCACTAGAAACAACCGATATTCGTTTTCCGTTGAGCGTTCCCGTATGCGTTACGAATTCACGTTTGTCTTTTTGTACCTCAACGCTATCGAAGTACTTGGATACCATCTTCACACGATTGGGATCGCCCACCAGAATTACCGTTGGAGCAATATCTTCTGGCAACAGGTTCAGATGGTAAATACTTCCATCAGGATTTATAATCAATTCGGATTCAGCTATTTTCATTTATGCAGGAAGTATTTTGCGTGAGGTAATCTCATATCTATAATCGTACTTTCGAGCGCCACCATAGTAGCTTTCATCTTCCATAAGGTGGATATAATTTGCTTTCTTCTCCAGTGCAGCTTGTCCTTCTTCATTGAGTATCAATTCATCATCTTCTTCTTTAAAAAAAGGCTTCAATCTATTGATAATATGTTTGATTTGTGAATCCCCAAAGCCGTAATAACCCTGGTATTGCAATGCGTAACCAGTAAGGTGATGGGCAGATTTCACACGATGTTGATGAATTAAATTCAATATATGCGTTTCCAGCAAATTCAAACCGTTGTGGGTAGATGGAAAGCGCTTTAGATGCGCGCTGAGGCAGTTGGACAAATATGGAAAGGAGGAAGGCTTGGATACGTACTCCTTAAAAATCGCGTGATTGGCACTGTTGTAAATCTCCCATAATTCTTGCGCCAGCTGAATGTCTGTTTTCAGCAAGGTAATGGCATTCTCAAAATGACTCTTCAATTGTCCGTTGGTCAATTCGGAAAGTCCTTTCAGTCCATCTTCTCCTTTGACTCTCCCGCTGCAAACTAGTAACATCGTATTTCTGTAACCCCGCTGGCGTAGCCAACTGATGGCCGCGATAAGATTGATATGGCAAAAGAGGTCGAATTCGAACCACAAATAGACACAATCGTAGTTGGAAAGATCATCCAAATCTTCGAGTGTCTTCACAAATTTATCTTGATAGTGTCCTTTCGGAATATCATAAGCTGCTTCCAGAAAAGCGGAGCGCTTCGAGTTGAATTCGTGAGAGAGGACGTCGGAAGCGGTAGGTCCTTCGCAGAGCATCTCGCGCCAGGTTAGGATGTCGCCCTCAAACGATAAATCCTGCATACGTTCTGTAAGCATATCGCCATTGGTGATGTGCAGCACCCTCATCCGCCTACACGTTTAACACGGAAGCCAAGATCTTTCAACATTTCCATGATCTGATCACGAAAATCACCTTGAATGATGATTTGCTCATTTTTATGACTGCCACCCACGCTAAACTTAGACTTAATCATCTTGGTAAGTTCCTTGAAATCCGAAGGTGCGCCGTTGTAACCATCGATCACGGTGGTGGGTTTACCCTTCCGCTTTTCGTATTTGCAGAGCAAAGGGTCGTCTTGCAACCATAGATGATGAGAAGGCTTATCAGTAGAAGTTTCTTCGGCTTGATGATCCGGAAACAGTTGCCGCAGCTGGTCTTGCAAATCCATGAATTCTATTTCTTGATCAACCCTAATTCAACAAGGCGTTCATTTAAGAATTCTCCTGCGGTGATATCCTCAAATTGCTTCGGATGTGCCTCGTCAACACAATTGTCCAAAACGTTCAACGGCATTTCGCTTATAGGGTGCATGAAAAAAGGAATAGAATATCGGGAAGTTCCCCAGAGTTCTCTAGGCGGATTCACCACTCGGTGAATGGTCGACTTCAATTTGTTATTTGTATGACGTGATAGCATATCGCCCACATTGATCATCAATTCGTCAGGTTGGGCGATGGCATCAATCCATTCGCCTTCATGATTTTGTACCTGCAATCCCTTTCCTTGAGCGCCCATCAATAAAGTAATTAGATTAATGTCGCCGTGCGCTGCAGCTCTCACCGCATTTTTAGGCTCTTCCTGAATAGGAGGATAATGAATAGGCCTTAGAATTGAATTTCCGTTCTTAATATAGTTGTCAAAATAGGTCTCTTCTAAGTTAAGATGTAAAGCCAGCGCCCGCAAGACATATTTCGCAGTCTTTTCTAGCATTTTGTATGTCTCTTTTCCCACCTCATTAAATTCAGGCAGCTCGTTCACCATCACATTGTCTGGGTACTCATCCTCAAGTTTTGGATCATCTTCTACATACTGACCAAAGTGCCAAAACTCTTTTAAATCACCTACTTTGCGGCCCTTTGCACTTTCCTTACCAAAGGAAGTATATCCGCGTTGACCGCCTATACCTTCTATTTCATATTTTGCTTTGACTTCCACGGGAAGTTCAAAAAAACGCTTGATCTGTGCATATAAATTGTCGACCAAAGTTTGATCGAGAAAATGGCCTTTTAGGGCTACGAAACCAATTTCTTCGTAGGCGCGACCTATGGCATCGATGAACTTCTGTTTGCGCGCCGAATCATCAGATAGAAAGTCACGCAAATCAACACTAGGTATTGCATTCATGGTCTTTGTTTATTTGTGGTGTACACACAAATTTAGGGAAAAAAACTAGGTTCTTCGGGCTCTCAAAAGGAACAAAAACAGAAATTCTCACGGTCAGGCAACCAAAAGTTATATTTTTACATCCTTGATAGCAGAATGTCTACATGGATACGATTTCTTATACGCGAGAAGGTCTAGAAGATGAGCAGCTGTTGGCACTGTATGCCGGCATGCTGAAACCGAGAATGATAGAGGAGAAAATGTTGATTCTTCTAAGACAAGGGAAAATTTCTAAATGGTTTAGTGGTATCGGCCAAGAGGCCATCGCTGTGGGCGTTACGAATGCTTTAAATACCGATGAGTATATTTTACCTATGCACCGTAATCTGGGAGTCTTTACCTCTAGGAATATTCCGCTTCATCGCTTATTCTCGCAATGGCAAGGGAAGGCCAGTGGTTTTACCAAAGGCCGCGATCGCAGTTTTCATTTTGGCACTCAGGAATACAAAATCGTTGGAATGATCTCTCACTTGGGCCCACAGTTAGGGGTCGCTGACGGTATCGCACTTGCCAATCTGTTGAAAAAGAATCAGCAAATATGTGCCGTTTTTACAGGGGAAGGTGGTACCAGCGAAGGCGACTTTCACGAAGCTTTGAATGTGGCGGCCGTTTGGGATTTACCCGTGCTTTTTTGTATTGAGAATAACGGCTATGGATTATCTACCCCAACTGTAGAACAATATCGTTGCGAAGATTTGGCAGATCGGGGTCATGGATACGGGATTGAATCTCATATCATCGAAGGAAATAACATTCTTGACGTATACACCAAGATATCAGCCTTAGCAGAAAGCATGCGTGCCAATCCTAGGCCGGTATTGATAGAGTTTAAGACCTTCCGGATGCGTGGACACGAAGAGGCGAGTGGTACCAAGTATGTGCCACATGAGTTGATGGAGCGCTGGGCAGCTCTCGATCCGGTTGAGAATTTTCAAGCGTTTTTGCGTGAACACAACATTCTTTCTGAAGAAGTCGAAGTGCAGATCAAAACCGATATTGCCCATGAGATCAATGAACACCTAGACCGGGCTTTCAACGAACCTGCCATCAGTGCTGACTTGGAAACCGAACTTGCAGATCTGTTCGCGCCTTATGCGTTTGAGGCCGTAGCACCCAATTCCGAAACACAAAATATTCGTTTGGTAGATGCCATTTCAGAAGGCCTACGTCAGTCGATGGAACGGCATGATGATTTGGTCATTATGGGACAAGACATTGCCGAATATGGTGGGGTCTTCAAAATCACTGAAGGTTTTCTGAAAGCTTTTGGCAAAGAACGTGTGCGCAATACACCCATTTGCGAATCGGCTATTGTTTCTGCCGCCATGGGACTGTCCATAGCTGGAATGAAAGCCGTGATGGAAATGCAGTTCTCCGACTTTGTGTCAACCGGCTTCAACCCCATTGTGAACTATTTGGCCAAAGTGCATTACCGCTGGGGGCAACATGCCGATGTTGTAATACGGATGCCCTGCGGGGCTGGCGTGGGTGCAGGCCCGTTCCACAGCCAAACCAATGAAGCCTGGTTTACCAAAACACCTGGTTTGAAGGTGGTGTATCCAGCCTTCCCGTACGACGCCAAAGGACTGTTAGCTTCTGCTATCAATGATCCGAATCCAGTACTGTTCTTCGAACACAAAGCCCTCTACCGCAGCGTATATCAAGAAGTACCTACCAACTACTACACCTTACCATTTGGGAAGGCGTCACTGCTTTCGGAAGGTCAAGATGTCACTATTGTAACCTATGGTGCGGGGGTGCATTGGGCAAAAGCTACTTTAGAGAAACACCCAGAAATTAGCGCAGATTTACTCGACTTGCGCACCTTGGCTCCTTTAGATACGGACGCCATTCTTTCCTCAGTGAAGAAGACTGGAAAGTGCATGATTCTGCAAGAAGACACTCTATTTGGCGGGATTGCCAGCGACATCGCATCCACGGTAGGTGAGGAGTGCTTCCAATATTTGGACGCGCCTGTGCGCCGCATCGCCAGTATAGAAACCCCAGTTCCTTTTGCGCGTGCTTTGGAGGTTCAATTCTTGCCCGAAGCGCGTTTTGAAGCTGCCTTGCTTGATTTGTTGGCCTATTAGTGCGTATCTTTAGAACAAACATAATTTCTTTTCCATGACACATTTGAAACCACTGCTCATGTTGGTGATGAGCATCACATTGCTTATCAGTTGTAAACAAGCCCCCAAAGAAGAAAGTCCTGCACAAGTAGAGACTGAAGAAATCAATATCAAAGGCGAAACGGTCACCTATCAGACCGATTCTATTTCCATGAATGGCTACATTGCTTATCAGGAAAATAAGGAAGGAAAAAGCCCTGGTGTGATTGTGATTCACGAATGGTGGGGCCACAACGACTATGTTCGGGAACGCGCAGATATGTTGGCTGAATTAGGCTACACTGCCATTGCTATTGATATGTATGGCGACGGAAAACAGGCTGATCACCCAGACGATGCAGGAAAGTTCGCCATGTCCGTAATGGGCAACCTCCCATCTGCAAAGGCCCGTTTTGAGGCCGCGATGCAAACCCTTCAGAACCATCCTTCAGTAGATGCCGAAAAAATTGCCGCTATCGGTTATTGTTTTGGGGGAAGTGTGGCCTTGACTATGGCCAACTCAGGAGCCGATTTGGATGCAGTAGCGGCTTTTCACAGCGGTGTGCAATTGCCTGTTCCTCCAAACAGCGACTTGAAAGCGAAAGTGCTTGTTTGTAACGGAGCCGACGATCCGTTTGTAAGTGCTGAATCAGTAGAAGCCTTTAAAACGGCCATGGATAGCATTCAAGCGGATTATAAATACATTGCTTATCCAGGAGTAGTACATTCCTTTACGAGCAAGGCCGCTGATGCCAATGGCGAAAAGTTCAATTTACCCTTGAAATACGATGCAGAAGCGGATCAAAAATCCTGGGAAGAATTGAAACAACTGCTCAGTGCTACCTTCAGCGAATAATGAAAAGAGCGGCTCGGGCCGCTCTTCTTTTTTTACTGAATTTCGGCTTCCGAAATGAGCAGCGGATACGCCTCTCTGGCCAAGGCTAATTGGTTTTCTGTAGCGGATTCTACAGCAACCTTTAATTGGTTCGTTAAATAATTCCGACGCAATTCGTAGTACGCACCCACCAATTCATTTTGTACCGCAATAAAATGTTCATAAGAGGCTTCGGAATTGCTTAGCAGGGCGATAACCGCTTTCTTTGGATGGTCCGAAGAGAAATTGATGCGAGCTCCATCGCAATAACCGCAATTACCATCACCGTTGTTGTCGATGAATTCTTTTACGGTGTTCCGTAAGGATGCCAAGGGTGCTAGTTTTCCTTCTACCAGCAATTGATCTTCCTTTCCAATCACAATTTCTAACACATTACGCTCGTGTAAATCGGCAGTACAATCGCCAGAAGGACAGGGTGCAGGCAGCTTTCGATTGATGCCTTGATCGTTTGGAATGACTGCTGTTACGAGAAAGAAGATGAGTAGCAGAAACGCAATGTCGGCCATAGAGCCAGCGTTGACCCCGTTCGGGTCGCGTCGTAGACTTTTCATAATTTTTGGTTTTAATGTTACCCAAAAATTACCACAAGAAAAATGCCAAGCTTA
>CAWUKP010000129.1:0-7322 GCA_963922975.1 uncultured Spongiivirga sp.
AATGGCAGTACGATAGTCTTTTCCTAAGTGGCCTTCAATTCTGAAGAAATCTTTGTGATCTATATTGTAATCCAACGGATTTTGTACGGCATTTCGAGAGGAAAGATTCTCGCGGTGATACGCTATATTTTCGTCCTCTTTATAGCGATGCGTTAAGTAGTATGACCATTGGCTGACCAAACTTTGAGAGGTGCGATAGTAATAGGGAATAGCGCGTTTGCTCAGGATACGATCATAGTCTAATGAGGGTGTGATCTTGATGAGCGTTCGCCCAGAGATGCTGATCTGATATTCCTGCAAGATCAACTGCATGCGGTATAGTAAACTTTTAATCTCCTGTAGTTTTTCATGACCATGCGGAATGATGGGAGAGGGGTAAAAGCTGTGGCGACATTGATAATAAGCTTCTTCTTTAAAGACTTCTCCTAACAGCAGATGCTTGGGGAAAGAGCGTTCCGTAGGGCAACACTCCACCCGAAGATCATAGAGCAAATGCTTGATCTCATCATAGGTGTTGATGAGGTCTTTCAACAAATCATAACGATACTGAATATCAATGGGAATACTTTTCAGGTTGAAGGTGAACAAAGCATCTATACGGGCTTTCATCACGGCAGCGTTTATGGGCAGGGAGTTGACCTCCAACAAGGTCCCAAAATCTGTAAAGAGTTGGTCGATCCCTTTTTTGAGATCAGCGGTCAAGCTAGTTTGCGCGATGATCTTGGCATAGGATTCTTTCAATCGGAAATAACTTCGCGTGTTGGAATCGGACGACAAAACAGTGCCACGGCCTGCGATGGTGAAGAAATTGTTCCTTAAAATCATTCTTCGCACATCTACCTCTGGCAGATTAAGGAAATTCTTGGTTTGATTGTGTTTGAAGAAGATCGGATCATTTTCAGCATTGCTAATGCGAATCGCATCATCTTTATCGATCAACAACATTTTTATATTCGCCGCCACAGGAACTCCTTGACTGTCACAATCAGTAGAGGTACATTCCGTTACGGGCTCCTCAAAATGCTCTAAATACAAGACCACCACTTTGTTATCAAGGTCAGGTAGCGAATTGAGCGGCGTATAATCTTCCAAATCCTCCTCGGTATTAGGAACGAGCTCGAGAATGGACAGGCCATCAAATCTTGGATAATTGGCCTGATCGTTAAAAGGACGTGTATGTTGATAGGTGGCTCCGTCAAACTTGATCAAATCACCATCGGTTGTAACGCCACAACCCATGGAAACGCTGATGGCCGAACGCTGGTTGATTTCAAGTTGCAGACCACATACAATACCCACTCCACTCAGGCAAACGCGTGTAAGGCGATGCTGATCTTCAAAATATTCTACCACCTCGTTTAAGTGTGAAGCGGTCAGCACCTGATCGTCCACAAAGGTTCTATAGGTAGTGTTGATGGGTCGCTCTAATTTCAGTAAGGTTTCCATAATGCGTTTTTTATTGTTGACCAATGTTGGTACGTCCTAGAATGATTTTGTTTCCTTCTGCCTCCGTGCTGTCGTTGTCGCAATCGTGCAAACGACCTGGTGGATAGATGGTGGTGACGCTATTGAGACATTCGGTGAATTCGTTTAGCGTGGTTCGATAGGCCAGTATTTCTTCGGTACTTTCTGGAGCTTCGCAACAATAGGTCTGCAATTGCTCTAGAAAGGCTTTGTATTTCGTTTGAATTTGAAGCATGTCGTTTTCTTCATCAGGAACGATTCCTTTTACGTGTCCGATCCAACAGATACGTGCAAGTATATGCGCAGGAAGCTCGGTGCGGATCATCCGTTCCATATATTCCCTGAAGTCAATGTTCGCGAAGCGATGCATCCATCCTGGTAAGAGGATGGTTACTCTGAAGGAATACGGATCTGTTGGTCCACAACTGGTACAATCAGCATCGAGGCATGCTTTCATAAAATCTTCCGTAGTAGCGTCAGGAATTACGTCTGGGTTTTCTTTGTTCCGCTCTTCTACGCTTGTTGAATTATAAAGATCAGGGCGTAGCAGAATGTGTTCGATGGTATACAAACCTTCTTCCTCGTACGCTTTGTCTGTGAGAAATTCAACAGTTTCCTGAATCATAGCTTCCGAAAGGGCAGGATCACTCTTGTACGCAATTCTTCGCGCTACTACATAAGCCTCACTTGAGGTGTCTGTTACGCTACGGTCTACGAGATTGTAATAGGTAAATGCTCCACTAGTAGTTGTTTTTTGCTCGTAGTTTTCCAGATGTTTGGCCAACTGGAAGGCGTGCATCAACTCTGCAAAAGCCGCTTGCTGGCTGTGGTAGTGTTTGCTGGAAGAAAGTAGAATAGTGCCGTTATCGTGACGAATGCGCCAGCGATATTCCAATATGTTGTCATCGTCACTTTCGTGATAGACTTCAATCATATCTTTGAGCAAATCTCTCCTAGAGAAATCTTGAATTCCCGACAAACGCGCAATGCGTTTCTGTACACCATTTACATTTTCTGTGTCCCAGATGGGAAGGGTTTCATACTGTTCTTCTGTCTCGTTCCAAACTTCTCCGCAGTAATTGAAGGCGCAGCCACGCTCGCAGCTCAGCACCTTGTAGTCTCTCAAAAACCAAGATTTCGCTTTTAAAATCTCTAGATCTGCATTATCGCCGTACAAAGATTTCATGATGAAGACGTAATCGCTGAACTTTTCCGCAAAGCGTCCGATGAGATGATCCAACAACTCGTTGCGATGTTCGTAGAAGACGTTGTCAGCAGACTTGATAGGAGAAGTTTTAAGATTCCGCAGTAACTCCATCAATTTTACATCCATGTCTTGGGCTGTGATCTCCGAGTAGTCATTGATATCTTTAACTTCCTGCGAAAAGATGGTTTGTTTGAATTCTGGTCCTAAAGTGCTCAGCGTTTCGGATGTGTACAAGTTGGTCAGCTGCGCTTCTGTGCTTAATAGATCCTTTACACGACCCAAATGGGCGAAGTAATTGGCCAATATCTGCTCAAAAAACAGAAGATACGCTTGTAGTTGTTTCGCTTTCGCCTTCCGATGTTTAGTTACATGCGAAGGCAACCCTACTTCAGTGATGCCGTAGGTTTCCGGAAAATCATGTTGTATGGTTGAATAATCATCCGTAGGTGTGTAGCTCCCTTCTGGAGCTTCGGGGACCGCTGTTTCCAGCGCCTCGAGTTTTTTCTTCGCTTCTGCCTTTACATAGGTAATATGTTCTAGAACTTTATCAGTATTCACGCCAATGGGCAGCAAACCCTTGGTAAAATTGAAAATGCTGCTTTTACAATCGCCGCATGCTTCAACTTCATCATCGGTGGTAGGACTCCAACACAAAACGGGCTTGTGATTTTCTTTCACACAGATAATCCAAGGATCAAAATCATCTTCTCCACAAGGTTTCATGGAAATATCTTTAATCACCTTCACGCCCTCAATCTCCATGATGATGGCGATCAAATCTGAAAGGCGTATTTCCCGTCGCAAATCGGCTGCTGCCAATTCTGTATCGTCTGTAAAGCCTTTTTGCATTTCGGTATGATCAGGCATACCTTCATCTACTTCTCTAGTTGGCTGAATACAGCTGTCCGGATAGGGGATGGGCCCTTCAAAAATTTGATCGGTGGTATAACCTTTTTCATACATTTCTTCCAAAGAATAGAAGGTAGGGCTCGGCGCAAAGTAGTCTTCAACCTTGGTCAGAATTTGCGCTAGAATCCATTCTTCATCCGCGTCTGCCTCAATGTCTATATAGGCGCAAAGCCAAATATGTTGCTCAGGAATTTTACAGATGTCAATCAGATCTTCGCACAGATTGCGATTTTCATGATAGATTCGCTTTACTGCGGTAATTACCTCCTCCTCTTGGGCTTCGGTCAGCTCTTCTTCAAAATCGAGATAAATATCATTTAAGCCTTGAAGGTCGAATGAAGTTGTGTTTTCATCCTCTGGAACTTCTTCAAAAGGCGTGTAACTCATAGCTGAAGTGGTGCAATTGACATACACCGTTTGCGGATGCGCTTTGATCCAGGCGTTTTTTACACCTTTTAAACGAACCAGCAACTTTCGATAATCTAAAGCCGTTACGGGTTTTGAAGGGAGGATGTTGATGGCCGAAACAAAGTGCTTGTGGATGTCCACTAGATCGTTGGGATGCTCAGCGATCAGGTCTTCAATCGGCGTTTCGATGCGCAGTGAAAGGTCGGTAATGGCATAACAGAGCATTTCTAAAATGGTAATACCAGGGTCGTGTGTGTTGTAGTCTGTCCACAGCGTACTCGCAATCTTCTCTAAATGCTTCAATCCCTCTTCGCGAAGAAAACCATAGTCTAGATCGTCTCTGACTGTTCTATTTTTTGGTATGGTTATCGGTTTGTTCATATTAGCAGTTGATGAGGTCTGTGGTTGGACATTCTTCAGTTTCGATGACTCTGACCTCGTGGAGTTCGGGTTTTACAGAGGTTAAGACCACTCGCGGCGAGCTATTTTGCGCACTCACAATTTTAGTACCTAGGCAATCACCGATGAGTTCGTCCATGACAAAAACTACGGCTAGATTTTTCAAGTAATCTACATAGGGAAGGTTCTCAATGTAATGGATCAAAACACTCTCGTGAAAGGCACGTCCGAAGAGAATCTCTGCAGTTTCATTGAAGGCCCAGGGGGCGAAGTATTTGGCAATATCTCGTTGCAATTCTTTGCTGTAGAAATTGGCATCTCTTCCTTCATAAAAACGAACGTCGAGACTCACCTTCGCCTGATGGTACTCAGGATTGTTGATCTGCGCGCAAACATGCAGCGTATTGCGTTTGTTGATGAAGTTGGCAATCTCGTTTCGCTTTGCCAAACTGATTCTTGGCTGGTAAATGTCGTAGGTTTTTTGATCCGCCACATTGGGAATGACAATTACATCCACTTCACCGGGAGCCAGAAAATTAGTATCCAATGTATGCGGCAGACATTTGGCTTTGTGTAATGCTGGGAATTCTTGTAAAATCAAATGTTCATAATCCCAGATGGTGATAGCTCTGCCTTTGTGTCGGAGGCGTTCGCTCACACGACGGTAGAAATCTGTTTTTGCTTCCTCTGGACGTCCGCCAAAGGAACTAAAAGGCTGTTCGACACCTTTCACTAGGGCAGGTCGATCAATGAGTTTGGAAATGGTTTCCGCGGGGAGTCCAGCTTCGAGATGTCCAAGTTCGTTGTTTTGATTGTTGAAGGTGGCCGTACTGGCTTGCGCTAGAATATCGATGAGTTGCGAAACGGTGTCGAAGCGCTTTTGATGCGATACTCGCAACCAATGAAAGCCTTCAGGAAGCAGCGTATGGTCGTTGGTTGACTCCTTCGGAATGTTCATCACCACCAAACCAGATTTTAGAAAGTTATCTGTTTGGTCCTCCAACAAATAGGCTTCGTTTAGCGGCTGCCAAAGATTATTGGTCAAAATGGACCATTGTACATATTCACCTTTTTGGTAGACGTCTACTCCTTCTAAAAGAGGATTCTCGGTACCTTCTAATACTTGAATTAAAAGCGAAAGTTGCTGCTTGGGTTGGATGTCTTCGAGCCCGATATACAAATCGCTACCAGCGTACGTTGGAGCCAGATAGATAGGGTCATTCGCGCTGAAATCATATAAACTTTTCAAATAGCGGTGTTCTTCCGATTGTCCGAAGGGATGTTCATGGAAAAACTCAATACGTTCATCCAAATAATCGTTCAGTAGTGTTTTGGTGGAACTGCTGCTGAGGTTGATATCCTTTTCTGTGCTTGCGGTATAGTCTACTTCAATTTTTTGAATGGTGGGTGTGTAAGGCTCCTTTGGGATGTACGCACTTTTAGAGACCCAGTTACTGCCGTCAAATTCCTGATAGTCTTGCTTAGACATGGCTACGGCATAGATATTTGGAAACAGCCCGTGAAGAAAGGATTGCTGTAAAGTGAATCGGATGAAGCCCTGCTTTTTGGCCGCCGAAAAGTTGGGACTATTCGCGAGGCCGAAACTGGTAATTACATTGTCAACAATCAAGAAGTTTTGGTTCACTTTTAGGCCCAAATACTTTTCCATCTGGTCCACCACTATCATATTACCTACCTTTTTGTTGTAGACACCATAGGTTGGGGTGCTACTTGATCCACTGCTTCCACCGCTCGATACGACAAATTCTGAGGTATGTCCGTCGCTATTCTTTCCTGTGAAAATAGGCGTATTGTTTTCCGCCGCCTGCCAGTCTCGATTCTGGAGCACATCAATGTCCATCCTGAAATCGTCTTCACTTTCAATCACCCGACCGTCATCACGACCGGGCTCTGTGTAGTTTTCGGTATCAAGGGTATAGGTATTTTTTCCAAGATTTTCGAGATGGCGATTGCGATAACCTTGATAATGTGTGACGAAATCTTCTGGAGTATCCTTCCATTGAATGCGCAGCGTGATGTCCTCCCACTTTTTGAGTAAAGGTTCTTCACAACCGATGTAGCAATTACTGCGATCTATAGGTTGCGGCCCAAATGGGAGGAATGGTTTCGAAGCATCCAATCGTCCCAGGTCGTTCTCCAATACTAATTCTTGTATGCCGGTGACCGCAACATCAATACGCAGATGGGTCAATTTTCGTTGTTGTAAGAAGTCGTAAAGCAGATACCCTTCATTGCCTTCTTCGTTGCTTAAAACAAAGCGAGCCACAGGATTGGTGGTGGTGAAATGCTCTAAAAGCACTTCTCGGTTGTACGACACAATAGGATCTTGCCCTTCATCAATGCGGACAACGATTTTGAGTACATTGCGTTTCACTTCGCATTGTTCGGGTAAAAGGGTGGCCTCAAGCCATTCTTTTTCTGTGCTTAACAGTACTTTTAATGCTTTGGTGAGGTCGCTCTTGTTGAAGGAGCCCTGCGTAGGTCTTCCTGAAAGCTTGAATGTAAAAGTGATCGTACGCTGTCCTTCTCTGAGCAATAAAAGAGGCGAAGCCACAGCAAACCCCAACTTGGCGAACGGCCTTTGATCGGTTTCTGGGGCATCTACTCGATAAGGATTTCCGAAAGGCCACCATTGTTGCTCGTCTGTTTCAAATTCTTCACCAAAACCATCCAGAGAATTGACTGTTGGGGCATATTTGATGCCCTTTTTGGCTGGATCCAAACATCCCTGCTGATCGTTAAATACATTCTTGATGGAAACTACTTTGGCTTTCGTGGCAATGAATTCTTGATCGGTTTCATAGATTCGTTTCACCCCATCCGCATCCTTTGCTCCATCGAGAGCGCTACCCGCGTCAATCTTTCCTTCAAGAGCATTTTTGGCAAGCTCGAAAATAAGGTGTACTTGATCTTC
>CAWUKP010000130.1:0-7247 GCA_963922975.1 uncultured Spongiivirga sp.
AGATCATCGTTGATGTTGTACTGTTTCAAATGCGCATCGACATTTGCGTCAATGATATTGAGCACGTATACAGCCACAGTGAGTAACGCTGAGAGGTCTCGATTGCGTCGAAACGTATCTTGGGCATCCTGCAAAGCCCTTTCGTCTAACAGCCCCAAAAACTCATCTTCAAAACCTGCTTGCCGCAATTTAAAAGCGTCGCGAAAGCGATTCAACTCGTTGTTATTATCGATGTAGAAATAGATGGTAGCCGCCAGTCCGCCGTAAAGAATGGGCAACTTCCAGTAGCTCTTATTATAGATCTGACCTAAACCAGGCAACACGGCAGAGTAGAAAGCAGCTTTAGACGGTGCTAGTGGATTTTGAACTCGTTTCGGTTCTTCGATTTTCAGGGTATCAGCCGTTACTTCTACCACCTGAGTAGTGTCTTGCGCCTCTTCCTCTTGAGCCCAACTGCCAAAGCCTGTTAGCAACAATAAAGCAAAACAAAATGCGCTACGAATCACCTTTGATCAGTTTTTTGAGACGTGCAAATTCTTCTTCTGAAGAAAAAGGAATCACCAGTTTGCCCGAACCATTCTTTCTGAGACTAACGTCTACTTTCGTCGAAAAGTATGAGGTTAAATCTTTGATGCCTTTGCGGACGAATTTGGGTGTTTCTTCTTTTTCTGCCTTTACACTTGGGATCGATTGCTCGCGAAGGCGCTTCACGAGGTTTTCGGTTTCTCTTACCGAAAGGTTCTGCGTAATGATGCGCTCGTAGATATCGAGTTGATCAGATTTTTTTTCCACACTGATCAAAGCACGGCCGTGGCCCATGCTCAAAAAACCATCTCGCATTCCAGTTTGTACAATAGGATCTAACTTCAGTAGTCGCAAATAATTGGTAATAGTGGAACGCTTTTTACCCACACGCTCACTGAGTTTTTCCTGTGTTAGATCAATTTCTTCGATGAGGCGTTGATAGGTGAGTGCTACTTCAATAGGATCCAAGTCTTGGCGTTGGATATTCTCCACCAGCGCCATTTCGAGTACTTCCTGATCGTTTGCTATGCGAATGTAAGCGGGAATGGTAGTAAGCCCCACCATTTTAGAGGCTCGAAAGCGACGTTCCCCAGATACTAATTGAAATTTGTCGAAACCAATTTTTCGAACCGTAATGGGTTGAATCACCCCCAATTCTTTGATAGATGCCGCTAATTCCTGTAGGGCTTCTTCGTTGAAATTGGTTCGCGGCTGATACGGATTCACTTCAATAGAAGCAACCTCCAACTCCACAATATTCCCAACCAATTCGGCAGCGTTTTTATCTTCCGCCGATTGGATATCATTCGCAGGGTCTTTGAGCAATGCTGAAAGCCCTCTTCCTAAGGCTTGTTTTTTAGTGGCCTTTGCCATGGAGTGCACTAATTTTTTTGGATGAGTTCGTGTGCCAAATTTAGGTAATTTGCTGCACCTTTACTACTGGCGTCGTAGTTAATGATGCTTTCACCATAGCTTGGCGCCTCGCTCAGTCTGACATTTCGTTGGATAATGGTTTTAAAAACCATTTCCTGAAAGTGTTTTTGGACTTCCTCCACAACCTGATTTGATAGGCGCAAACGCGAGTCGTACATGGTTAATAACAAGCCTTCGATATCTAGGTCTTGATTGTGAATCTTTTGTACGCTTTTGATGGTGTTGAGTAGCTTTCCTAAACCTTCCAGTGCGAAGTATTCACATTGAATTGGAATGATAACGGCATCTGCGGCCGTCAAAGCGTTGAGTGTTAGTAGGCCTAAAGATGGCGCACAATCAATAAGGATGAAATCATAATCCGCTTTCAAGTCTTTAATCGCTTCCTTCATCATGTATTCACGTCGTTCTTTATCGACCAACTCAATTTCTATCGCCACCAAATCAATGTGTGCGGGAATTAAATCTAAATTGGGTGAGCTCGTGCTGATAATGGCTTCTTTGGCTGTTGTGGTGTGTTCCAACAACTGGTAAGTTCCAATTTCAACGGACTCAACATCAATACCAAGGCCCGAAGTGGCATTGGCTTGTGGATCGGCATCGATAAGCAGCACCTTCTTCTCCAGAACACCTAGAGAAGCGGCTAAATTCACAGAGGTAGTGGTCTTTCCAACACCACCTTTTTGATTGGCAATCGCAATGATTTTACCCATTGGGGGACTTCTTGGTTAAGGGTTAAAAATACGATTATTTGATTCGTTTCAAAACCCAAGTTGTTAACAGCTTGTTATTAAAAAAGGGAGCTGCACGGCTCCCTTTTTTATCACTGCTGAAACCACTATTCTTCGGGCATCAAAATACCTATGACGCGATTCTCGGTTAAATACTTTTGGGCCACTTTTTGAATGTCATCGGCACTCAAAGCGGCCACTTTCGCCTCAAATTGCTGTGAGTTCAGAATAGGACGCTCCTGATAATCCTTGTTTTTGATGTTATTGAGCCAAAAACGATTCTTTTTAGAGTTTTCTTTGTAATCTAACAACAAGGCTTCCTTGATTTTGTCGAGATCTTTCTGAGTAGGTCCGTTCTCCAAAATGCTCGTTACTTCTGCCAATGCCGCCGTTTTTAGTTTTTCAACATTGTCTGGTCCGCATGGGAAGCTAATCGTAAATCGATAGCTACCATATGGTAATTTGCTCATAGAACCCCGTGCGCCAACACCATATACACCTCCTTCTTCTTCTCGCAGTTTTTCGATGAGTTTGATAGTCAAAATATCGCCTAAACCCCTGAGCGCAAAGGCTTCTTTTGGATCGTACCTAGTTTCGCCTTGATAGTAAATCCGGACACTACTTTTGGGGTCAGTGCCTTTGTTGATCGTTACTTCATGCATGCCTTTCCGAGGTCTGAAGTCTGTTACTTTATAGGTTTCAGTCTCACTGTTGGAAGGTAGCGTTGCGATATAGGTCTTCGCGTATTCCTTCAATTTTGCTTCGTCCACATTTCCAACGAAATAGAAGTGAAAATCACCTGCGTTGCTAAAACGCTCTTGATACTTGTCGTAGGCCATCTTGTAATCCTGCTTATCCAATAATTCAGCCGTTGGAAAACCTAAGAACCGAGCATTCCCCTCGTTCATGAATTTGTTGAATTCATTGCCGAAATACGTGTTTGGATTGGATAGAAGGTTCGAAAGAAATCCTTTTTGTTTGGCGATGTACGAACCAAAAGCTTCTTCGTCGTAGTTCAATTTGGTGAAATACAAATGCACCATTTGAAACAGGGTTTCAAGATCTTTAGGGGAAGCGCTTCCGCGAAGCCCTTCACTAATGCCGTATACATAGGGCGAAACACGGACAATCTTCCCAGACATCATTTTACCCATGTCTGTTTTATTCAGTCCATCAACACCCGCCTCACTCAATCCGTTGAAGGCGTAGGCCATTTTAGAGAATTCTTCATCGCCATACAAGGACGAACCTCCAAAACTGAAAGAGTCAAAAAGAATTTCATCGTTCTTGAAATCTGTTTTTTTATAGGTTACTTTGGCCCCGTTACTCAATGTAAATGTGGTAAAGTCTAAGGCCTCATTGGTTGTTTCATCAACAATGCTTCCAGGCTCAGGTTTTTCCGCAATTAACGATGCTCTGATGGCCTCATCTTCATAGGGTTGAATGTTCTTATCATTTTCGATGGCTTTCATTAAATTAAGAACTTCTGCTTCTGTAGTTTTTTTCAATCCTTCTTTTTCGGGACCAGTCAACACGATCACTCGGTTGTCTTCGTGCAGAAAGTTATTGATCAGTGTATTGACTTCCTCCAACTGGATGGTCGGAAGCATTTGCTGGTACATTTGGAAGGACCATTCGATCCCTGGAATCGGGTTTCTTTCTAAGAAATGATTGACGTACTGCCCGATGATTCTATTAGATTCCTGCTTGTCACGATCGTTGTAGGAGCGTTCCATTCGCGCCAAAATATCCTTCTTCGCACGATCAAACTCTCCTTGTTGGAAGCCAAATCTCTTCACACGCTCGTTTTCTGTGAGCAGCGCCTTCAAGGCATCTAGTTGCCCTGTTTCTTTGGTCATGGCAAAAGACTGGTAGGCCTCTTTGGTCCGCGCCCAGGTACCTCCGTGATAAGAGAAACCATACACAAAAGGCGGATTGGCTCCATCGGCCAATTCTTGCAGTCGGTTGTTGATCATTTGTGAAAACAATCCTTCGATCATATTATCTCGGTAATCACCAATGGTTTCGGTTAATGGAGCATTCTCTTTGTCTTTGTATAATACTTGGACTTGGGTGAAACTTGCCTCTTTATCAGATTCTATGGCAATGAAAGTTTCCTCATGATTGGGCATCTCAAAGGTAGGGCGAAGACGAGGTGTCGTTGTTTTTTCTGCCTTTCCAAAGTGATCCTTGATTTTCTTTTCAATAGTTTCTACATCGAGATCGCCAACAGCTACTACTGCCATCAAACCAGGACGATACCAATCTTTGTAATACCTTCTCAAGGTTTCATAGTCGAAGTTCTCGAGGATTTCCTTGGTGCCAATGGGAAGACGCTCTGCGTATTTGGAACCGTACATGATTTTTGGAAGGTAGCGTTGGCGCATACGTTCATCAGCACCCAAACCTAAACGATACTCTTCCAATACCACACCGCGTTCCTCGTCAATATCCTTTTCGGTCAGGAGCGCATTAAACGCCCAATCTTCCAGAATTTGAAATCCTTTTTCGAGCTTTTCAGCGTCGTCACTTGGAATAGGTAGAATGTAGACGGTCTCGTCAAAACTGGTGTAGGCGTTGAGGTCCGCACCAAATTTGACGCCAATACTTTGCAGATAGTCCACAATATCATTTTTCTCGAAGTTTTTAGAGCCGTTGAAATTCATATGCTCCATGAAGTGGGCAAGTCCTAATTGATCGTCGTCTTCAAGGATAGAACCCGCATTGATGACCAAACGAAGCTCTAATTTATCTTCAGGCTTGCCGTTGTTACGTATGTAATAGGTCAAACCGTTATCGAGTTTGCCGATTTTAACTTTGGGGTCAATTGGAATTTTGCTTGAAGGAAGTGCCTGCGCTTCATTGTTTTCAATGGAAACCTTTTGCTTTTGAGCATAGGTAGTTGAAAGCACGGTCAGACATCCTAGAAGGATTGCGAAAGTAGTTTTCTTCATTATAGTAGTTTTAGCGGTCTAAAAATATGTAAGAAAACTATTAAAGAAAAGCGAAAGAATCTATTTAAAATGTTAAAGTTACTTGCTCTTTTTAGCGCGAATCATTTGTTCGAGCATGTCCCACATAGGTTCTGGAACGGCTTCTAAGAGGTTGAACTGGCCAGCGCCTTTGAGCCATTCACCTCCATCGATGGTAATGACTTCTCCGTTGATGTAGGCTGCAAAGTCAGAAACCATGTAGGCCGCAAGGTTAGCCAATTCTTGGTGCTCACCAACGCGTTTGACGGGTACTTTCTTTGCCATATCGAATTTCTCTTTCAAATCGCCAGGAAGCAATCGATCCCAAGCTCCTTTGGTTGGGAAGGGTCCAGGAGCGATGGCATTGAAACGCATGCCATATTTGGCCCATTCTACAGCTAACGAACGTGTCATTGCTAACACGCCTGCTTTGGCGGTGGCAGAAGGCACGACATAGGCGGAGCCTGTCCAAGCGTAGGTAGTTACGATATTCAAAACATTGGTGTTGGTTTGTTTGGTGTCAATCCAATGTTTTCCTAATGTGAGCGTACAATTTTTAGTTCCCTTCAATACAATATCAATAATGGTATCGAAGGCATTGGCGGATAAACGCTCGGTGGGAGAAATAAAATTACCTGCCGCATTATTGAGTAATACATCCACCGTTTCGAAATGCTCAATGACTTGTTGGTGCATGGCTTTCACCTGATCGATGTGTCTAACATCGCATTGCAAGGCCAGACAGGTGCCACCGGTTTCTGCTTCCAGTTCTTTTGCTGTATTTTGAAGTTTTTCTAAGTTGCGAGAGGTGATGGCTACCTTTGCACCCAGCTCTAGAAAGTACTTGGTCATCGCTTTGCCAAGGCCACTTCCGCCTCCGGTTACCACAATATTTTTTCCTTTCAGCGCGTCGTCGCGAAGCATTTTATCTGTAAAGTTCATAGGGTTGTATTAGTCGTTGATAAGTATTTCTAGAATTTGGATGGCTGCCTCGCTTATTTTGGTGCCCGGGCCGAAAACTGCTACGGCGCCAGCGTCGAAAAGATATTGGTAATCTTGCGCCGGAATTACGCCTCCAACGATCACCATGATATCTTGACGATCGTATTGTTTGAGTTCTTCAATTACCTTTGGGACCAACGTTTTATGACCCCCTGCTAGGGAAGAAATTCCAAGGATGTGTACATCGTTTTCAACTGCTTGTTTGGCGGCTTCTTCGGGCGTTTGAAACAGCGGACCAATGTCTACGTCAAAGCCTACATCGGCATAGCCCGTAGCCACCACTTTGGCGCCTCGATCGTGTCCGTCTTGGCCCATTTTCGCAATCATGATCCGAGGTCTGCGACCTTCTTGTTCTGCAAACCGATCGGCGAGCTGTTGTGCTTTTTCAAAACTACTATCGTTTTTCACTTCTTTGCTGTAAACACCAGAGAACGATTGGATTTTCGCTTTGTAGCGCCCATATACTTTTTCTAAAGCATCGGAGATTTCGCCTAGCGTTGCGCGTTCTCTGGCTGCATCTACCGCCAAAGCTAATAAATTCTCTTGTTGTGTTTTTGCGGCCTCCGTCAATTTGGCTAAGGCCTCATCTACTTTGGCAGTATTTCTATTCGCCTTTAAAGTTGCCAAACGAGCAATCTGTTGCTCTCGAACCGTTTGATTGTCTACTTCCAAAATGTGAAGTGGGTCTTCTTGTTCCAACCGGTATTGATTCACACCAACAATCACATCCTGACCGCTGTCGATACGCGCTTGCTTTCGCGCAGCAGCTTCTTCTATCCGAAGTTTAGGAATGCCCGCCTCAATGGCTTTGGTCATCCCGCCTAATTCTTCCACCTCTTGAATTAAAGTCCAAGCTTTTTCTGCTAATTCAGCGGTGAGATTCTCCACATAAAAACTGCCCGCCCACGGATCTACTGTTTTGGTGATTTTAGTCTCTTCTTGGAGAAATAATTGTGTATTTCTCGCGATACGCGCTGAAAAATCTGTGGGAAGTGCAATTGCTTCGTCTAGGGCGTTGGTATGGAGACTTTGGGTACCACCAAAAGCTGCGGCGGCAGCCTCAATACAAGTGCGCGCTACGTTATTA
>CAWUKP010000131.1:0-7175 GCA_963922975.1 uncultured Spongiivirga sp.
ATCCGAATGATGGCGTATGATAAATCCTCCGGAATTAGTGTCATCAACAGATTGATGAAGAAGGGGTTTATAGAAGAGTTTCCAAACCCGGACGATAAGCGTGGAAAGCTTATACGCCTGACTGAACAGGGCAAACATGCCGCTAGGCTTGGCTATCAGAAAGTTCCAATTGCTGCTAAGACCGTTACAAAAAACTTAAGTCTGGCAGAAAAGCAGCAGTTACTTTACTTATTTCAGAAGCTGGATGATTTTCACTTTCCAATCTACCTCAATGAGCAGGAGCGGGCAAATTTATAGGTTCTAAAAGCTTTTTTTACAAAATTTGTTGACAGTCTGTTTGATGGCAAATGATGTCATTTGACTTTCATTAACAAAAATACAAAGGTGATTTTTATATAGGATTCAGCGTTGTGCTTCTGCAATTTTACAAGCCTCAAATTCTATATCACTGTAAGTGTCAAAAGTCCAATCGCTTAATGACTTTAAAACAGGTAGAAGAGCACTTCCTTTTTCGGATAATGAGTACTCTACTCTAGGGGGTATTTCCGCAAATTTCTCCCGTATTATTAAACCATCTTCCTCTAACTCCCTTAATTGGTTTGTTAATACCTTTTTTGAAATAGTTGGTGTGAATAATAAAAGCTTCCCAAACCTCAAACTTCCTCCCGATAACAGATATAACAAAATCGGTTTCCATTTCCCGCCAATGATATTCATCGCATGCACCAGAGAACACATATTCGGATTGTCAATTACTTTTCTTCCCATTAGTTACTTTTTTGTTACCACTATTTCAACTACTTCAACCTCAAATAGTTTATAAAACGTACTATTATTAGTTTCTTTGCGAAACAAATGTACTAAAATAGTTGAAATGAGGAATGTATTTATCATAAATGGCCATCAGAAGTATCCGTTTTCAGAGGGAAAATTGAATGCCACTTTGACTGAAAAAGCTGAAGAGTTTTTTAAAGAAAGTGGGTACAATGTCAAGAAGACTACCATGGAGGACGACTATAATGTTGATGAAGAGATTGAAAAGTTTAAATGGGCGGATCTGGTGTTTTTTCAAACGCCTTTGAATTGGATGGGGGTGAGCTGGTCTTTCAAAAAATATATTGATGAGGTCTTTTCAACAGGAATGATGGGCGAAATGTCGCAAGGAGATGGAAGGACTCGGGAGAACCCAAAGAAGAATTATGGTCTAGGAGGAAAGCTTACTGGAAAATATATGATGTCTGTAACGGCCAATGCTCCGCAGGAAGCATTCAACAATCCAGAAGAAGCATTTTTTGGCGGATTAAGCGAGGATGATTTATTGAGGCCAATGCATTTGAACTTCAAATGGTTTGGTTATAAGCCGATGCCCACTTTTATGGCGTACGACGTAATGAAGAATCCAGATATTGCGAATGACTTCATTCGTTTTGACGAGCACTTACAAAATCACTTTCAAAAACCATAACGATGACAAGACCCACACCAAAGCACAAAGCACCCGAATTGAGCTTCCCCGTTCTAGGAGGAGACCAGTGGAATATTACTGCACAACAGCCAGAAAATTTTATGCTGATTGTATTTTACCGCGGACTACATTGCCCAATATGTAAAAAGTATCTTCAACAATTAGAAGAACTGCTTCCTGATTTCAAGGAAAGAGGGGTAGACGTAATAGCTGTGAGTATGGATTCGGAAAAAAGAGCCAGATTATCACGTAAGGATTGGGGGCTTAAAAATTTAACCTTGGGATATAACCTAGATTTGGAAACTGCCAAAAATTGGGGACTCTTCATTAGTGAGGCAGTTAAAGATGGTGAACCAGCCATTTTTAGTGAACCTGGTCTTTTCTTAGTCGACAGCAACAAAGACATCTATTACTCGGCAATGAATAGCAACCCTTGGGGAAGACCTTATTTGGCTTCTTTTGTAAAAGCGGTGGACTATATCGTAAAATCGGGATACCCTGCAAGGGGGGAAATGCTTTAATCTTCGACTCGATTTTCCAATTTTCTGACCTCTACAAACGATATGTACGCCAAAAGAAACTATTCCATCAAGATTATGTTGCTATGGACACGTAGGAACATATATAAGTTCATCATTATAGCAACCATTCCCACCATTCTGTATGCGGTATTTGACTGGAAGTTTCTGCATTTACCTTGGTTGCCCATTGCCTTGGTAGGTAGTGCTTTGGCCTTTATTGTGAGTTTTAAGAACAATGCGTCATATGGTAGACTCTGGGAAGCAAGAAAAGTATGGGGAGGCATTGTGAATGCCTCTCGGTCTTTTACCATTATGGTGAACGATTATATCACCAATGAACATGCAAAAAATGAATTAACCGATGCAGCGTTCTTTCAAATCAGAAAAGAACTGATTCTAAGACATGTGGCGTGGATGACTTCCTTGAGGCACGCTTTGCGTGTGCCCAAACCTTGGGAGATGTCGAGTGTAAATGCTTCCGATCGAGAGTATATGAAAAACATCAAAATAAATGAACGTGAGTTTTCATTAGATGAAGAACTGGAAGAATATCTTTCTGCTGCGGAAAAGGCCTATGTGCTTTCCAAAGCGAATAAACAAACTGCTTGTTTAAATCTACAATCTAAGCAATTAAGAAACCTGAAAGAAAAAGGACTGATTTGGGAATTCTCCTTTTTGGAAATGGAAAATATGATTGTTGAGTTCTTTACGCTACAGGGAAAGCTAGAGCGTATCAAGAATTTTCCCTATCCAAGGCAATTTGCGACATTGAATCTTTTCTTTGTATGGATATTCATCATTTTATTACCCTTTGGAATTATGAATGTCTTTGATGGTATTGGTCAAGAACTTCTCAAAAGTACTGAGCAGCCTTCGGGACTCATTAAATTCGTTGGCAATGGTTTTGTTTGGTTGTCGATTCCTTTTAGCGTCATCGTTTCTTGGATATTTCACACCATGGAGCGCATTGGTGAGGTATCGGAAAACCCTTTTGAAGGAATTGCCAATGATGTACCTATCACTACTATGTCTAGGGGAATTGAAATAGACATTCGTCAAATGATTGAAGACGACCCTACATTAATACCATCACCTATTCCAGAGCAAGAAGGGATTCAGATGTAAGGGTCCGCAAGTAAGCTTGTCACAGTCTGTCCAAAGTAACAAGTTTATTTATCAGTGCTTCGAATAGTCTTTCAGTGATTTGAAATTTGCCCACGTGTGGCGCGTATTTTTTGCGTATCAGTGCTTCAGAAAAACCGTCTTCATTGGTGCTTTTATTGTCGTTTAAATTTCTTATACAAGAGTCTATACAGTCAACGGCCTTGGCAAATTGGGCCTCTTTTGTTTCTCTCGATTCATATTCTTTGATAATTCTAGAAAACCGCTGATTGTTAGGAATGAAAGCAGCTATTCGCTTGAAAGCTATTTCTTCCTTTTCCTTTTTCACTTTCATTTCCTCTGGATTGTTGAATTTCGCGTCACCTGCGTAGATCTCTACCACATCGTGATAGAGCAAGTATTCAAAAACTTTCAACCTGTCTAAGGGCTCGTCTAAAAAGTCGAATAGGATATCAGCAATTAACATACAGCTCCATGAGTGCTCTGCTGAGCTTTCCTTTCTGGAACCGACACTCAATCCGCGTTCCACGGTTTTCAACTTTTCCAATTCAGAAATGGCTTCGATGAGGGCTTCTGTGTTTTCCATTTTCTCTGTCACTTATTGGTCAAAGTTATATTTTCTCCAATTGTTTGTTGGGAACAAACCATAAAATAGCCACCAAAACATACACTCCAATAGCGATTACAGGAAAATAAAAGCTAATGATAGTTCCCAAAGCATACAAACCAGAGGAGACATAGGCCTTCCACACGCTTTTATAGGCTTTGCGTAATAGGGATTCATTGGAATGCTTTTGCCGTAAGGTATAAAAAAGAATGCCCCATGCGATACTGGCCATGAAGAGTACAAAGCCATACACCGCCGTTGGTATATTTTCAAAATGGTTTTCGCCCATGAATCCCGTGGCAAAGGGCAATAAAGAAAGCCAAAACAACAAATGCAGATTCGCCCAAAGCACCTTGCCTGTCACCCTATCCGAAGCGTGCATTAGGTGATGGTGATTGTTCCAATAAATACCCAGATACACAAAACTTAGAATATAAGTGCTGAATGTAGGTAAAACGGGCTTCAAACTTTCCAAAGTATTGCCCTCAGGAATGTTAAGTTCTAGCACCATGATGGTGATGATGATGGCCAGTACGCCATCGCTAAACGCCTCAAGTCGGTTGGTTTTCATATTAATGCTTCAATACATCCTGTATGTCCTTTCGCTTTTTGAACTTTGCATTTGCAAAAGGGCACAAGGGCAAAATTTTTAAATTCTTTTCTCGAACCATTTCTACGATTTTGTCCAACAATTTATCCCCAACTCCTTGTCCTCTAAAATCATTTTCCACCTCAGTATGGTCTATGATGATAAAATCGCTATCAGGTATCGAATAGCTCATTAATCCTGCTTTATTACCATTTTGTCGGGCGATGGCAAATCCAGAGTTTCCTCGTTCTCTTATGTGTATTTCCATAGTGTTTAAAATTTTATTTCTGCGGTTAGTACTGCGTGAAAGAGTGTGTCATCCAGTTCACTTTGGTCTAGGAATCCCTGTGGAAAAATGACATTCGTTTCCAATTCCAAATTAATGAACTCATTGACTTCAAACCCTGTGATAGTGCCTATCTGATGCCCAATGAATCGTTCATCATTACTTGATGGATATTCCAAAATCAATGGTGGACTATACACCCCGTCTTGCCTTGAGAATCGCCAAAAGGCAACATAATCTAATGACATAGTGAAGTCGCCCAATTGCGTATTCACATAAGGATGGACATCTATTAAATTGGAAGGGCCAAATCGCGCAACGCGACCAAAATAAGCGCCACGTGGGTAGAGGCCGTCAAAGGTATTCAGCGTATTATCTGTTGGATTCGAATCTCCACTAATAGCCTCGGTTTTTAGGCCAATGATTCCTCTTTCGCCAATGAGAGATAGTGGATGCTCAATGTTGAAAGAAGCTGTCCAAGCACTGATGTTCTGATTTCCGAAACGACCAGTTTGATACACAAACTCATTATTGTAGGTGAACCTCTTCCAAGAACCGAAGTGCCTTAGACCGATTGATAAACGGTTGTCGTCAGCGGTACCGGAATCCCAGGTTTTATCTTTTTCCTCTTTGTAGAGCAGATAGATGTCTGTATTAGTATGAGCACTCCAATTTTGTGTCCAGTATAGCGCAGCTAAGGTTTCATCAAAATTCAATACATCATTATCAAATATACCCTCTTCCAATTGCACAGGTACTGCATAAAATCCAGTTACTTTCGTTTTTTCGTTTTGAAATTCAAGCTGTGCCATATCAAAAGACAATCGTACATTCGGTCCTTCTCTGACATCTAATAGTCGGCCACTTCCTAAACGCAGATTTTGACGACCCACCAGAAGATTCCAGTTTTCGGTAAAAAGATATCGGGCGAAAAGCTGATTGAAACTGAGTTCATCTCGATCCACGGGAGCCAGATTTACTTTACTCGCGATCAAACTTGAATTGAGTTCGGCAAAAAGTTCGAATTTATCGGAGATCTTTAAGTGGGCATGCAATTGAAACCGATTTAAAAACCATACACCATTTTGGTCTTCTTCCGAAGAGAATTGCTCGTTGATGAAGGCTTCTGTCTGGAAGCGGTAACTGCCACCGAAACTTAATGTAGTTTCTTTTCCAAGCTCCAATAATTTGAGGCTTTTGTATAAGCCCTTGGATTCGCCATTAGCTATGGAAACTTTATCGTTTTGACGTAGCAAGCTAAAATCAAATTGTGTTTGCGACTCTTGTGCTTTTGCCAAGGTCAAACAGAGCAGAAACCCTATGCTTACTAAAAATCTCATTTTTAAAAACGTCTGATTAATAGCACTCCTGCCACCAAAAAAGCTACACCTAAAAGTCGTTGCCAATTAATCTGGTTAATAGGCAAACCAAGCAGACCATAATGATCTAAAACCAAAGAAACGCCCATTTGGCCAGTTACCACCAAAGCGAAGGTGAGTGCTGTACCCAATTTTGGAGCGAGAATAATAACGGCAGCTACATAGAACGCCCCTAGGATTCCTGCAAGCCAAACTACAGGTGAAACCGTTTTGGTCTGGGAAATGGCAGAGAAATCAAACTTGAGCATAAAGAGGTATATCAATAACCCAATGGTACCAATCAAAAAAGAGGCAAAAGCTGCAAAAATGGGTTGATGCACCGATTTACCCAGCTGAACGTTCAACCCTGCTTGAACCGGTAATACTGCACCAGCCAGAATGGCCAGGAGGATAAAAAAGAGTTGAAATTTCATTTCACATTCTTATAGGGAGTTAATAGGCCTTTAGGCCAATGGGTACATTGGCCTAAAGGTTTCTTCAATTAGTTGTGCTGATAGCCTCCAAAGTATTTTACGGGAGACCAACTAGGTATAGGCTCTGGTATATCAGGGCTCATTTCGCTAAACTCTTCAGCACCAAATACCACATTACCACCTACTACGGTAAGTACTGATTTCAAATCATTGATTTGCTTCGCGGGAATGGTGAAGTAATCATCCGATAGGATGGCAAAATCGGCAAACATTCCATTTTCCAATGTGCCTTTAACGGTCTCTTCATTAGATACCCAGGCACTACCTTGTGTGTATAGGTGCAAGGCTTCTTCACGAGTCAGTTGATTCTCTTTTGAAGCCAACTAAAAATCACCAACAGTTTTTCCTGTAACCAACCAGTATAGGGCTGGCCAAGGGTTGTAGCTCGCTACGCGTGTTCCATCAGTACCAGCTCCTACGGGTAATCCCATTGCCATCATTTTTTTTATTGGTGGTGCTTCCTTTGCTTTTTCCGCCCCGTAGCGTTCTACAAAATATTCTCCAGCATAAGCCATACGCGCTTGAATCGCAATACCTCCGTTAAGTGCTTTGATGCGCTCTAAGTCTTTTACTTGTACTGTTTCTGCGTGGTCGAATAACCATCTTTTTGAAGCCAGTTTACCACCAGTTTCTTCATTTACTTCTTCAAATACATCTAGCATTAATGAGATAGTTTCACCATAGGTTGCATGGATTCTAAAAGGCCAACCATTGTCAACATGCAAACGAACAA
>CAWUKP010000132.1:0-7080 GCA_963922975.1 uncultured Spongiivirga sp.
TTCTACATTTCCAGATCTCAATGGAAGTAGTGGTATTGTGTTCGAGCAAGGAAGCTCACGCGGACACTTACAAGAAAGTGAGAACGGACTCCTCGCCTTTCCATTCACCATTCGCAACCAATTTACCGCCGCCCTTTCCACTTTAGAAGCTGCCAAAAACTTACGTACGGATATTCTGAATTACCAGCGCGACTTTTTCAAGAATGCCAGAAGTGAAGCAGCGCGTGCGAAAAGTAAAGCCATTGTGTTCGGAGATGAAAAAGATGCAGCGCGCACTTATCATATGGCGGAAATACTACAAAGGCATCAAATCGATTTCCACGAAGTGGCCAATGATTTCACCAGAAATGGAAAAAAGTACAAGAAAGGCTACAGCTATATCGTACCTCTGAATCAGCGCAATCATCGCTTGATCAATGCCATGATTGAAAAACGAACGACCTTCCAAGACAGTTTGTTTTATGATATTTCGGCATGGTCGTTTCCCTTGGCTTTTAATCTCGATCATACAGAAGTCAGCTCTTTATCGAATGCTGGACAAAAGGTTACCAATCTAAAAGCACCTGTGGGCCAAGTAACACGGAAAAGTAACTATGCCTACTTGATGGAATGGCACGAGTACTACACGCCCAAAGCACTGAATACAATTCTTAAAAAAGGCCTACGTGCCAAAGTGGGGCGCACACCTTATTCTCTGGAGGGTACATCCTATGACTATGGAACGATCATGATTCCCGTCCAAAATCAAAAGTTGAACGTCAATGAATTGAACACCTTCTTGCAGAAAGTGGCCAGCGAAAGTCATCTCAATATTCACGGGGTTTCAACAGGATCAACACAAGGAATCGACCTAGGATCGAACGACTACGAAGCACTAAAACTTCCTAAAGTGGCGATGCTCGTCGGACAAGGTGTAACCTCCTATGATGCGGGGGAAATCTGGCATCTCTTCGACACGCGTTATGCGATGCATATCACTCGAATCGATAAAAGTTACTTCAGCAATGTTGATCTTTCAAAATACAATGTATTTGTCTTACCGAACGGCTGGTCAGGACTAGACAAACGCCAGCAGGACAAACTGAAAACCTGGGTGCGTAATGGCGGAACCTTAATTGGGTATCGAAACGCTACCAAATGGTTGGCTGATAATGATTTCATCAAGCTGAAATTTAATAAAACGGACGTCAAAGCCAAGGATGTGACATTCGAGCAATCTCGAAACTTCAACGGTGCTCAAGTAATTGGCGGTGCCATTTTTGAAGCGAAGTTAGACCGTTCGCATCCTATCAATTTTGGGTATAAGAATGACCGACTTCCGATGTTTAGAAATACCCGCGTATTTGTAAAGCCAGACAGTGTTAGCTATCGAAATCCTATCCAATACACGGATCGTCCGCTGTTGAGCGGTTATATTTCTGAAGAGAATTTAGAACAATTGAAGGGCACAGTACCGTTCCAGTCGCAGCGCATGGGCCGCGGAAAGGTGATGGTCTTTACCGATAATACCAATTTCAGAGCGTTCTGGTACGGTACCAACAAATTGTTGATGAACGCGATCTTTTTTAGAGATCTCTTTTAAAAACATTAAAATCATGGCACGAACTCCCTCAAATATGCTGGCTCTTGGTACCAAAGCACCGTCTTTTGAATTGCTGAATACCGTTTCGGATAAACAATCCTCATTGAATTCGTTGAAAGGTGAAAAGGGCACGGTTATTATGTTCATCTGTAATCACTGTCCGTTTGTGAAACATGTGAACCAAGGAATTGTTTCACTGGCGAATGACTATCAGCCACAGGGTGTTGCGTTTATCGCCATCAGCAGCAATGACGTGGTGAACTACCCAGAAGATCATCCAGATTTGATGAAAACAACCGCAGCGCAAGAAGGCTTTTCATTTCCGTATCTCTACGATGAAACACAGGAAGTAGCCAAAGCGTACGATGCCGCCTGTACCCCCGATTTCTACCTCTTTGATAACAACTTAGAATTGGTGTACCGCGGTCAGTTGGACGATTCTAGACCGGGGAATGGCATTCCTGTTTCAGGAAAAGATATGCGGACTGCACTTGATGCGCTGCTGGAAGGAAATACAATTCCACAGCTACAGAAACCCAGTATCGGTTGCAATATCAAATGGAAACCTTAGCTTCTGAAATTTCGTTTGCTGCATGTACTGAAAGGGATATTCCAACGTTAAGCGCACTTGCAGAAGAAGCCTATCCGCCAGCGTATACCTTCGTATGGAAACATGGTGATCCGAGTTATTATTTCGACCTGAGTTTTTCCAAAGAGGCGTTTACAAAGGATTTTCAGAATCCTAATGTGACGTATTACTTGGTGAAGTATGAGCATGCAAATGCTGGTTTCTTCAAACTGAATCTTCATGCGCAAGTCGGCACCTTTACCGCCGAAGAAGCACTTGAGCTAGAAAAGATTTACCTCCTCCAACATTACACTGGAAAAGGGCTTGGTGAAGCTGCCCTGCATTTCATTACAGAAAAGGCGAAACAACTGCACAAAAAGATCGTATGGCTTGACGTCATGAGCGTTAGCAAAGCACAAGGATTCTATGAAAAACTCGGTTTCCGAACGGTTTCAAGACATTCGTTGTCTTATCCAAATCTACACGACCATATGCGCGAAATGCAGCGCATGCTTCTGAAATTGTAGTACTCGCACCAACTTTGCTAACGTATTGTAAATTGGGTAATTAGCCCCTAGTTTGGCGTAAGGCGACATCCTTATTTTTGTTGCGATGACAGCCAAAACCCAACCACATACAAGAACTGCGGAAACCTACGATAAATACGATCGTATTTTCGGAATGGTCTTTAAGGCCATTATTCTGCTGTTCATCCTAGGATTGATCATTTTCCTTTTTATCGCCCTCATTGATGGCGATAAGGATCGATACGACCTTCTAACCGCCGGCGGCATCAGCATCGGTGGTATTTCTACTCTAATGACGCTCTTCATGAGATACGAAGTCATCGCCAAACGTCTAAAAAGCAAGGCTGATATCAAAGACGAAATGGTAGGTGGTATTTTAGAAAAGAAACTTGAAACCTGAACGCAGCAATGACACCAGAGCTAGAAACACAGAAAAGAATTATTCCGATATTTGCCATCTTGGCCATCTTAGGGATTGCAGCTACTATTTATTTTTTCTACAGAAACGTCAACTTCAAAGAGCGCCTCGCACAACAACGAGATGTGCTTTCAGAACAGAAATCCTATGCAGATTCCATACAAGCCTCACTTGAAAAAACGATTCATGCCCTTGAATCCAAGAACGATTCTTTAGTACAATATATCACGCATCACACAGAAGCGGCGAACAATGTGGAACACGTAACCATGGAAGACATCAAACCTTTGGTAAGCCAGACCATTTCAAAGGAAAAGACAGAAAAGCTGCTTTCACGTTCTGAAAAATCAAAATATATTGTGGGTGCGTACACCGGCAGTTCGAGCCTTGATAGAAGAATAGCTGACCTCTTGAAGAAAAATGGCTACTTTTTGAATCAACGCTACGATTTCAAAAGCAAAATTTCTAGTTGGTCGCTAAAAAATGGGCCAACCGTTTATTACTACGACGATGCAGCCCTTGGACACGCGAAAGAAGTAGCTTCCTTATTGTCAAAATATATGAAGGCGCGTTTCTCAGTCAGAAAACTGTCTGTGGAAAAAGGAAGTATCAAAGGGCAAGAACGCTGGATGCTCTTTATTTACCAACCACCTACTAAAGCTCAGTAAGCCATCCTTTTCGTTGCAACAAACTTTCAATCTGGGCATAGTGATGCGCTCCGTGCCAAGCGTATTTAGATACCTGCTCATTGAGATCAACCACCACATTGCCTTCTGGATGTATGTATTGACGTTGAAACTGTGCTTCCGTCATACTTTTGATAAGAATCACCAATTTGGCGTGCAGTGCCTTCAGATACGTCAGTGATGGCTCAATTGGGAAATAACGAGCATCTTCTAGCGCCGACCAGTTGTTTTCATCATAGGCCTTGATTAAAGGAGTTTCTTCGGTAAGTGTCCATTTAAAACGCGTGTAGCTATGATGATGGCTATCGGCAATATGATGCACTACCTGGCGCACAGTCCAGCCACCAGGTCTGTAGACTGCGTCTAGCTGTTCGTCAGATAAGTTTGAAACGAGTTGTTCTAACTTGGCTGGTAATTCTTCAAGATCGGCTATCGCTTTGGCCCGCTCTACGATCCCAAAGACCTCGGGTTTTTTGTAACGCCCAATAGGATACTTAATTTGTTCTAAATGTAATTCCATTCTCCTAAAATAAAAAAACGCTTCGTGATGAGCGAAGCGTTCGTTTGTTATTTGATGTTGACCAGTTCTACATCGAATATCAGTGTAGCATCTGGCGGAATGACGCCGCCTGCACCTCTACTTCCGTACGCAAGCTCTGATGGAATGACCAATCGTGCTTTGTCGCCCACATGCAGTAAACCGATCCCTTCGTCCCAACCTGGAATCACTTGACCGATACCCAAGGTAAAATCGATGGGTTGATTTCGCTTGTAGGATGAGTCAAAAACTGTTCCGTCTGTCAACTGCCCTTTGTAGTGTACAGATACAATTTTATTGGCCTCTGCCTTTTCACCATTTCCTTTCTGGATAATTTGGTATCGAAGTCCTGATTCGGTTTTGTCAAAGCCAACAGCTAACTTTTCCATTTCGGCCTCTTTGGCTTTTTGAGCTTCAGCGATGCGCTTTTCACGAGCGCCTTCAAAGGTTCTGAAGGCTTCAATAGCGTTCCAGTTTTCGGCTTCTTCGCCGACGCGAACAATCTCAATACTTTCGATGGTATCGCCCTGCGCTACGGCGTCCACCACTTCTTGTCCGCCGTAAACGTGTCCAAAAACGGTGTGCTTGCCATCCAACCAAGGAGTTTCTACATGCGTAATGAAAAACTGACTCCCGTTGGTACCTGGGCCTGCATTCGCCATGGATAACACTCCAGGACCGTCGTGTTTGAGCTCAGGATGAAACTCATCATCGAACTGATATCCAGGTCCCCCAACGCCAGTGCCTTGTGGACAACCACCTTGAATCATAAAATCAGGAATGACACGGTGGAACTTGAGTCCGTTGTAATACGGCGTTCCTTGCTTTTTTTGATCATTTTCGAGCTGACCTTCGGCCAAGCCTACGAAATTACCGACCGTACCAGGGGTTTTATCGTGGGTTAGTTTTACTAGAATTTCTCCTTTTGAAGTGTTGAATTTTGCGTAAATCCCGTTTTCCATGTCTTTGCGTTAAATGAGGGTGCAAAGATACCGCTTCTCGCAAAAAGGACACCGCCGATTCCGGAATATATTCCTTATTTTTAAGTACTGACTAATCCTCTTTCCTATGAATATCAAACGTCTTTCTCTAATAGCCGTTTGCTGGAGTTTTTTTCTCTTTTCAGCAGCACAAGAACGCAAGCTACCTATTGATACAACTGTGACCACGAAACACAGCGTGAAGGTCAATGATGTGACCATTAATTACACAGCTACAACAGGTACACAGCCTGTTTGGGATGAAATGGGAAAGCCCATTGCCTCACTACACTACACCTATTACACCCGCGACAATGTAAGAGACCGCGCTTCCCGTCCCTTGTTGATTTCGTTTAATGGAGGCCCAGGATCTGGCTCAGTTTGGATGCACCTCGCCTACACCGGCCCAAGAGTCTTGAATATTGATGACGAGGGTTACCCCATTCAACCGTACGGCGTTCGTGAAAATCCCTTCTCCATTTTGGATGTGACTGATATTGTCTATGTAAATCCAGCCAATACGGGCTATTCGCGTACCATCCCCGAGAAAGGTGAAGAGGTAGATCGCGATCAATTTTTTGGCATCAACGCAGATGTGAAGTACCTCGCCGAATGGCTCAATACCTTTGTAACACGTAATAATCGCTGGCGCAGCCCTAAGTATTTGATTGGAGAAAGCTATGGCGGTACGCGTGTGATGGGCTTGTCGTTGGCGCTTCAGAACCAGCAGTGGATGTATTTGAATGGAGTGATTATGGTTTCGCCGGCTGATTATAAGGTCATTCGTGTAGGCGGTCCCGTTTCTGATGCGCTCAACCTCCCTTACTTCACAGCAGCAGCCTGGCATCACAAGGCATTGCCTGCGGCGCTTCAGCAGAAAGATCTATTGGAAATTCTGCCAGAATCAGAAGATTTCACCATCAACCAACTAATGCCTGCACTGGCGAAAGGAGGTTTTCTTCCAGAAAGTGACCGCAACGCTATTGCAGATCGAATGGCCTACTATTCAGGACTGAGTTCGCAACAAATACTCGATCAGAATCTGGTGGTGCCCACGGCCTATTTTTGGAAGAATCTTTTAAAAGAAAAAGGTGGTTATACTGTGGGACGTTTAGACAGTCGCTATTTGGGAATTGACCGCCAGTTGGAAGGAACGCGACCCGATTATTCAGCAGAACTCACCTCGTGGCTACACAGTTTCACCCCAGCCATTAACTACTATTTACAAGAAGAACTGAATTTCAAAACAGATATCAAATACAATATGTTCGGACCCGTGCGTCCATGGAATAACGACGACGACAATACGCGTGATAATCTCCGGCAGGCCATGGCCCAGAACCCTTATCTGAACGTATTAGTGCAATCGGGCTATTACGACGGCGCTACTACTTATTTCAATGCGAAATACACCATGTGGCAGATCGACCCGAGCGGTCGTATGAAGGACCGTCTGAGTTTTAAAGGGTATCGCAGTGGACATATGATGTATTTGCGGCGTGAAGATCTCAAACAGGCCAATGAGGATATTCGTGAGTTTATTTTGCGAACACAAACGCAAAAGAAGCCTGCGAAATACTGATGCAAATGTACGTGCCATCTGTGGTTCGAGAGCTGCAATCCTTCTATGGAGATTTGCTTGTTGAACTGCATCGATTTTCCTCCTTAAAGGAGCACCTAGAACTGCTTGCGAATCGATTGCATGAAGGTCTAGAAGCCAAGGAGGAATGTTCCTTAACGGAGCTCAATAATTACCATCCAGATTTCCTGGGAAAACCTAT
>CAWUKP010000133.1:0-7033 GCA_963922975.1 uncultured Spongiivirga sp.
CCTTTTTATCTACACCAGGACAAGCGTTTAACGATGGAATGGGCTTTGTGCAGTTCTATTTCGGGCTGCCCGTGGCCATGGTGATTATTTGTTTGGTCTTTATTCCATTGTACCATCGCTTAAAAGTATATACAGCATACGAATTTCTGGAAGATCGCTTTGATCTCAAAACAAGAACGCTCACTGCTATCCTGTTTCTTATTCAACGCGGATTGGCCGCTGGCATCACCATTTTCGCGCCGGCCATCATTCTGTCGGCGGTCTTAGGGTGGTCGTTAAGCTTACTCATCCTTGTCATTGGAGTGAGTGTGATTTTATATACCGTTACCGGAGGTACCAAAGCGGTAAGTCAAACACAAAAGCAGCAGATGATCATCATCATGCTTGGCATGTTCATCACCTTTTTCATTGTCATACAGAAATTACCTGAAGGCATTGGATTCAGTGAGGCGTTAAGCATCGCGGGCGCCAGCGATAAAATGCAAGTGCTTGATTTCTCCTTCAACCTCAACAATCGCTACACCTTTTGGAGCGGTCTGATTGGAGGTTCATTTTTGGCACTCTCCTATTTTGGCACAGACCAAAGTCAGGTGCAACGCTATCTTTCAGGGAAATCTGTCAGGGAAATGCGCCTAGGGCTGATCTTCAATGGCTTGCTGAAAGTACCCATGCAGTTTTTTATTCTCTTGGTGGGTGTGATGGTCTTTGTCTTCTATCAATTCAACACTTCGCCCTTAAACTTTAATCCTGCGGCCACCGAAGCGGTGACTAATTCTAGTTATGCGGAAGAATACGAAACCCTGGAAGGCGAATTGTCGCTCATCCAATCTGAAAAGCGGAGCATTAGTTTGGCGTTTGCCAATGAGCATAGCGATTTCGAAAGCAATTATGGCAAAAGTCAACTTGCCGAATTAGAACTGCAAGAAAAGAACATTCGCAGTCGTGCCAAGGAGCTCATTTCAGCCGCCAATGGCGAGGTAGAGACCAACGATAAAGATTATGTCTTCCTGCATTTTGTGCTGAATAATCTACCTCGTGGACTTATCGGACTCTTGCTGGCGGTTATTTTGTTTGCCGCCATGTCCTCTACAGCTTCCGAATTGAATGCCTTGGGCACCATTAGCGCGATTGATCTCTACAAACGCAATATGCCTGAAAAGTCAGAGGAGCACTACGTGCGCATTTCAAAAGCGCTAACCTTGCTTTGGGGTATCATTGCCATCATTTTCGCCAATTTTGCTTCCTTGTTGGAAAACTTGATTCAATTTGTCAATATCATCGGATCTATTTTCTATGGGAACGTTTTGGGCATCTTTTTGCTAGCCTTCTTTGTGAAACAGGTGAAAGGATGGGCCGTTTTCATCGCGGCTTTGCTTACGCAAGTGGCTATCATTGGGGTCTTCTTCCTAGACTGGTTGCCGTATTTATGGTTGAATTTTTTAGGTTGCTTTTTAGTGATGCTTTTGGCTATCTTCATCCAATCGATCACACCGACTTCATCCAATGCCGAACCTAAAGACCTCACATCCTAAGCTGCGCACCATTCGCTGGGGAATTCTAGGCCTCGGGAAAATCGCGAAGGAATTCGCCCGAGACTTGGCCGTTGTGCCTTCTGCCGAATTGTTGGCAGTGGCGTCTCGCTCCGAAGAACGTGCGCAAGCATTCGCTACTGAATTTGGCGTAGCAACCGCTTATGGAAGCTATGAAGCCTTGGCGGCAGATGAGCGTATCGACGCTATTTACATCGCCACCCCACACACCAGTCATTGTGCAACTACCTTGCTGTGTTTGCAGCATCAAAAGGCGGTGCTTTGCGAAAAGCCATTGGCCATGAATCTGCAGCAGGTTGAAGAAATGATCGCGAGCGCTCAAGAACACGATACCCTGCTCATGGAGGCTCTTTGGACGCGCTTCTTGCCTAGTTTCCAATATGTTCATGAATTGATTTCTCAAGAGAAATACGGCAAAGTCTTGCGGCTGGAAGCAGATTTTGGATTTCAAGTACCCTTCGATCCGCATTCGCGCTTATTCAACAAAGAATTGGGCGGAGGCAGCTTGCTCGATATTGGGATCTATCCTGTGTTTTTAGCGCTGAGTTGTTTTGGCTACCCAAAACACATCGAGGCAAAGGCCATCTTTGGAGAAACAGGCGTGGACGAAGCCTGTGACCTGGTATTTCACCACAAAAACCAAACGGAAGCCCATTTGCACTGTACTTTCAGAGAACATACGCCTACACAAGCCGTCTTTACTTGCGAGCATGCCACCATTACCATGCATACGCAGTTTTACCAAATCAGCAAAGTAACAGTTGCGACTACCACAAAGACACGCACTCTCTCCTTTGACGCAAAAGGCAAGGGCTATTATTTGGAAGCACATCATTTTCAAGAATTACTTCGCAACGACCAAAAAGAAAGTCCGCTACTGTCTTTCGCCTTTAGCAAAGAACTGATGCGCTTGCTAGACGATATACGTCAGCGAATAGGTTTAGTGTATTAAATAAAAAACCCGCACGAGGCGGGTTTTCTAAGTTAAAGAATTGAGGTAACTACATTGCTCCCCACTCTTTTAGCGATTCTTTGTTCATCTTCACATAGTCAGCATTCCCTGCTTTTTCTGCAAGCTCCAACGACTTTTTTGCTGCGGCCACCGCACTTTTCTTGCTGCCTGCTTGTGCGTGGATCAACGACTGCTGACGCAAGTACCAAAAACGTGGATTGTCGCTGGTCATTTCAACTGCCTTATCGATCCACATTTTAGCTTTCTCAATGTCCTTACCCTCCTGCAAATAATAAACTGCAGCACCGAAATAATCTCCTGGGCCTGGACCTGCCATTACTTTCGCGATGCTCTCCTCGACCGCTTTGTCGGTTGGTGTTTCGATTTTCAAGGCCACATAGGTGTTTTCCCACATAATTCCTAACATGGCAGAATCATTGGTCAAATCATCGAAGGTGATCGTGAAGGTTTCTATAGGCATAGGTATTTGAAATACTTCGGCGGTAGCCATGGCTGCCACTTTGCTATCGTCCCATTCACGAGGTGTGCCCCAATTGCTGGCGTCGCTGTAGAGCATAATTTCCCACTTTTCGGCACCAGGCTTGGTGTACACAGCATAGGAACCCGCTTTGAGCTCTTTCCCATTCACCATTACATCGGTACCGAAGGTGATTTTAGTGTTTGCATTGGCACCAGTACGCCATACTTCACCAAAAGGAACTAAATCTCCAAAAATGGTTCTGCCGCGCATGTTTGGTCGGGAATATTCAACAGTGATGTCGGTCAAGCCTACCTTCTGCTCTACTTTCGAGAACGGACTAGGTGCTGGTGTAGTTACTTGAGCGTTTAGGCTAAAAGCCCCAACGATAAGCAACGAAAGAATTACAAGTTTTTTCATCGAATTGGTGGTTAATAGTTAGACAACACGAAAGTACGACGAATGCAAGCGGTGCATTGTTAACGAATCCTTAAAATAAGACCGCTGGAAACTGCTATTTTTGCACCTTATGAAGCGTTACATAGCTGAATTTATAGGAACCTTCTGCATGGTCTTCTGTGGAACGGCCGCGATGGCCATCAACGAAGTAGGTGGTGAAATTACCCATCCGGGTGTTGCGGCTACCTGGGGTTTGATAGTCATGGCTATGATCTATGCCTTTGGTGAAATCTCTGGAGCGCACTTCAATCCGGCTGTGACCCTGGGCTTTGCATACGCCAAAAAATTTCCGTGGAAAGAGGTGCCGAAGTATTTTTTGGTGCAAATCTTAGGTGCCACACTGGCCAGCGTTTTGGTTTGGATCTTAGTTCCACAAAGTGAAGAATTAGGAGCCACCCTACCCACTATCGAAGCTTGGCGCGCTTTTGTTCTAGAATTACTGCTGACCTTTATTTTGATGGTGGTGATCATCAATGTCTCAACTGGTAGCAAGGAAGTAGGCACCATGGCGGGCATTGCCGTGGGTGGTGTTATTTTGTTGGAAGCCATGTTTGCAGGACCGCTCACGAAAGCTTCCATGAATCCGGCACGCACCATTGGCCCTGCCCTCGTTTCTGGGAAGTATCAAGATGTGTGGTTGTACCTGACCGCTCCCTTCATTGGCGCGATACTGGCAGTAGCAAGCTGCAAGCTGGTGAAAGATGATCAATGCTGCGCTGAAGACTGCTGACTTTCTATTTTGTTTAACAATATTCTTTTTTTATTAAACAAAAATCATCGTACTTTTGAAAAAAAGTAAGTGATGAAACTCTATCAGCTGCATACGAAGCAAAAATTACCGATTAGTAAGGAAGAGGCTTGGGATTTCCTTTCGAGCCCAGCGAATTTGGAGAAAATTACTCCAGACATGGGCTTTGAAATCCTCTCGGGCGCCGACAGGCCTATGTTTCCCGGGCAGATTATTCAATACATTGTCTCTCCATTTCCGGGGGTGAAGACCAAATGGGTTACAGAGATCACGCATGTGATGGATCATGAGTATTTTGTAGACGAGCAACGTTTTGGCCCTTATGCGCTTTGGCATCACAAGCATTTCATCAGGGAAATTGACGGAGGTGTCGAAATGGAGGACATTGTTGATTATAAATTGCCTTTCGGTATCCTGGGGCAAATCATGCACAGCCTTGTGGTGAAAAAGAAGCTGAAAAAAATCTTTGAGTACCGCGAACAACGCTTGATTGAACTCTTCGGTGATTTTGCAGATCAGACGAAGGTGATTCACATGAAATCTATTTAACACATTTATGAAGAACATTTTACTCATTGGTGGTTCACACGGTATTGGCCATGAAATTGCCAAACTGTTAACGAATGACCACAACATTTATATTGCCTCACGAACCGCAGAAAACATTCCCAACGGCGCCACTCATATTTCTTTTGACGCTACTTCCGATGAATTAGACACTTCTGCGCTACCTGAAAGCTTAGACGGATTCGTGTACTGCCCAGGAAGTATCAACCTGAAGCCCTTCAAAATGCTTTCCCCAGAAGCGTTCCATAAAGATTTGGAAGTCAATTTTATGGGCATGGTACGCAGCCTGCACAAAATAATTCCAATGCTCAACGAAGGCAGTAGTATCGTTCTTTTTAGTACGGTTGCCGTGCAAACAGGTATGCCTTTTCATACCAGTGTGGCCGCCGCCAAAGGTGCCATTGAGGGCTTTGCTCGTTCACTGGCCGCGGAGTACGCACCAAAGATTCGTGTGAACGTGATTGCGCCATCATTGGTAGACACGCCGCTTGCAGATCGTTTGTTGAACAACGACCGTAAACGTGAAAAGATGGATGAGCGCCATCCGCTGAAGCGTGTGGGAACTGCTACCGATATTGCCAAAGCAGCCACTTACTTGCTTAGTGAAGACAGCAGTTGGGTTACTGGACAAGTAATGGGCGTTGACGGTGGACTTTCTTCCGTAAATTTGAGTTAGTGAATACACCATTACACATTTTTTGGTTTCGAAGAGACTTGCGCTTAGACGATAATGTGGGCTTTTTGGAAGCGCTAAAGTCCGACAGGCCCGTAATGCCTATCTTCATCTTTGACAGGGAAATCCTAGACAAGCTTCCGAAGGACGATCCACGAGTTACCTTCATCTTCGACACCCTTCAAAAGATGCGGGATACGCTGCAAGCAGAACACGGCAGCAGTCTGGCGATGTACTACGGTACGCCTGTAGAAATCTTCAAAGAAATTCTAGAGGAACACGACATTACCGCAGTCTTCACCAATAGAGATTACGAGCCCTACGCTCGGGAACGCGATGCAGCTATTGAAAAACTGCTAGCCAAACACAACGTGGCCTTTCACACCTTTAAAGATCAAGTAGTCTTCGAGAAAAGTGAGGTGGTTAAAAATGACGGCGACCCCTATGTGGTGTACACGCCTTACATGCGCAAGTGGAAGGAAAATTTTAAAGAACACGAACTTACCATTCATTACACCAGTCAGCATTTGGATAATTTGGTGCTGCATTCCCGCTTGCCCAATCTAAGTTTAAGCGACATGAGTTTTGATCGCGCTTCGATTGAAGTGCCTGAGTATGATGTTCGTCCGACGCTCATTCAAGAATACGAAGACACGCGGAACTTCCCTGCAAAGGATCAAACTTCGCGCTTGGGGCCGCATCTTCGCTTCGGAACAGTGAGCGTTCGAAAGATGATGAAGAAAGCCATGGCCGAGAAGAACGAAACCTTTTGGAATGAGTTGATCTGGCGCGAATTTTTCATGCAAATCCTTTGGCATTTCCCCCATACCAAAGACAGTTCGTTTAAAGCCAAGTACGACCGTATTGAATGGCGCAACGATGAAGACGAGTTTCAAAAATGGTGTGAAGGAAAAACAGGGTATCCTTTAGTGGATGCGGGTATGCGACAATTGAATGAAACCGGTTATATGCACAATCGTGTGCGCATGTTGGTGGGTAGTTTTTTGTGTAAACATTTATTGATTGATTGGCGCTGGGGCGAAGCCTATTTTGCCGAAAAATTGTTGGATTACGAAATGGCCAGCAATGTAGGGAACTGGCAATGGGTAGCAGGAAGCGGTGTGGATGCGGCGCCTTACTTTCGAATCTTCAACCCGACTTCTCAGATTAAAAAGTTCGACCCAGACCATCAGTATATTGCTACTTGGGTGCCTGACTATCAGGAATTGACCTATCCGGATAAGATGGTAGACCATAAAATGGCGCGCGAGCGCTGTTTAGAAGTCTACAAGGCGGCTGTTTCGAATTAATTTCTGTCTTTTCAGCATCTTTTTTCCTACTAAATAAAATTTGGCAGTAATTTGAGCCATAGTTTGTTACCTATGACTCGTTTTACCCTTTCACCCTTATCACATCGCGGCCAAGCATGTATTCAGATTCAGTTTCCCTATGAGAAAGAAGCAAAAGATTGGTTGTTGCAACTAGAAGGTGTTCGTTGGAGTCAAACCCATCGATGTTTCTATGTATGGGCGTCTCAAGATAGCTATCAAAAACTTTACGAGCACCTTCGGAAGCTGCACGCGTATGTAGACTACAGCAAGCTGCG
>CAWUKP010000134.1:0-7011 GCA_963922975.1 uncultured Spongiivirga sp.
TACTGGTAATGGTACCGGTGTATATTCCACCTACGACAATAGCAATACAGCTTACAATTCGATCAGTGGAACTTCCATGGCTACACCGAATGTAACCGGTACTTTGATGCTACTGCAACAGCACTACAATAATTTGAACGGCAACTTTATGCGTGCAGCTACCCTGAAAGGGTTGGCTTTGCATACCGCCGATGATGCTGGTTCTACAGGTCCAGATGTGGTTTTTGGATGGGGTTTGATGAATGCTAAAGCAGCTGCGAAGGCAATCAGTGCTTCTGGCAACGGTTCTTTAATTCAAGAATTGACTCTAACACCTGGCCAGACCTTTACAACCACGGTTGATAGTGATGGTGTAAATGATTTGATGGCGTCTATTTCTTGGACGGATCCTGCGGGAACTATCAACACAGGAACCGCCAACGATACGACTCCTGTTTTGGTGAATGACCTCGATATCCGAGTCACCAAGGGTGGAACTACGTATGATCCTTATCGTTTGACAAGCATTACGTCGAATGGAACTGGCGATAACTCTGTAGATCCGTACGAGAGAATTGATGTGAATGGTGCTACAGGAACCTACACAATCACCGTAACTCATAAAGGTTCTTTGACCAACGGAAGTCAAAACTTTAGTTTGATTGTAACTGGATTGACCAATACGCCAATCGAATGTGTGGCAACCACGCCAACTAATGTAGGTACTTCAAGCGTAGGCTCTTCGTCTGCTGTAGTTACCTGGGATGCTGTTCCAGCGGCTACTTATGATGTTCGCTATCGCGAATCAGGAACTACAACTTGGACGACCAACGCCGTAACAGGAACTTCGACTACGCTTTCTGGACTTACACAATTAACTACCTATGAAGTACAGGTGCGCAGCAAGTGTGATGACGGTTCGAACTCTGCTTACAGCAGCAGTGTAACGTTCACCACTACAGAGTTCCAATTGACCTATTGTGACTCGCAAGGAAACAATATTAATGATGAATACATTGGTCGTGTGCAGCTAGGCACAATCGATAATGCTTCGGGTGCCGCTAGTGGATATACCGACTTTACGAGTATTTCCACCAACTTGACTAAAGGAGATACCTATACCATTACGGTAACACCAACTTGGACGGGAACCATCTATGCCGAAGGATATGCTGTATGGATCGATTATAACAAAGATGGTGATTTCACCGACGCTGGAGAGCAGGTTTGGACGCAAAATGCCACCACGGCTACGCCAGTAAGCGGTTCATTTACAGTTCCTGCAGGGGCGGTTGATGGGAATACCAGAATGCGTGTTTCCATGAAATACAACGGCGTGCCAACACCTTGTGAAACCTTTACGTATGGTGAAGTTGAAGACTATACAGTAAGTTTAATCACCTCAGGGCCGGATACAGAGGCACCTTCTGCACCAACCAATTTAGCTTCTTCGAACGTGACACAAACCACAGTGGATCTTTCATGGTCAGCTTCTACGGATAATGTGGGAGTTACCGGGTACACTGTATATCAAGATGGCGCCAGCGTAGGAACCTTCACTGGCACAAGTGCACAAATAACGGGTCTTACCGCTTCAACGGCCTATGATTTCTATGTAACTGCAAGCGATGCTGCAGGGAACGAATCGGCAGCAAGTAACACAGTATCTGTTACGACAAGTGCAGCGGGAGACACACAAGCGCCCACGGCACCAAGTAGTTTGGCTTCTTCGAATGTTACACAAACAACGGTAGATCTCTCATGGTCTGCTTCAACTGACAATGTTGGAGTTACAGGATATACGGTGTATCAAGATGGAACTAATATTGGCACCGTTACTGGAACTTCGGCTCAGGTAACTGGATTAACCGCGGGTACCACCTATGATTTCTACGTGACTGCTAGTGATGCTGCCGGAAATGAGTCAGCTGCGAGTAATACAGTGACGGTTACTACCGATGCTGCTGCAGATACGCAGGCTCCAACAGCGCCTTCTAATTTGGCATCATCGAATGTGACGCAAACTACGGTAGATCTTACCTGGAGTGCTTCTACAGATAATGTAGGTGTCACTGAGTATGTGGTGTATCAAGATGGCGCTAGCTTAGGAACCGTTACAGGAACCGCTGCGCAAGTAACTGGATTGACAGCAGGAACTACCTATCAATACTATGTGACTGCACGCGATGCTGCCGGAAACGAATCTGGAGCTAGCAATACAATTTCTGTAACCACACAGTCTTCTGGTGGTGGCGGAGAAGTAGTGCTTCACCAAGGATTCTTTGAAACTGGCTTAGACGGATGGGTAGACGGAGGTAGCGATTGCTATCGCGATAACGACTATCGTTCATACGAAGGTAACTACTCGATAAGACTACGTGATAATTCAGGAGTACCTTCTTCGATGACCATTGGATCATTTGATGTGTCTTCTTTCGACTTTATTGAAATCAACTTCTTCTTCTACCCACACAGTATGGAGAATGGTGAAGATTTCTGGGTTCGCTACAACGACGGAAGTGGTTGGAGCACGGTGGCTACCTATGCTAGAGGTGCTGACTTTAACAACGGTTCGTTCTACGAAGCTACAGTTACCTTAGACAAGGCGAGCTTCAACTTCCCAACGAACGCACAGTTCAGAATTCAGTGTGATGCTTCTGCAAATGGCGATCAGATTTATGTAGATCAGGTAACGATCAAAGGGATCACAGGAACACCAAACTCAACTGCTAGTGAAAGTAACGGCGTACGTTTTGTTCGCGCAGGAAACGATCTCAATGCGGATGGTGAAGGTGAGTTCGAGGAATTTGATATTTACCCGAACCCAGTCAAAGATCAACTGAATGTGGCCTTGTTTAGCGACACAGATGCGACTTTTGAAATCTTGAACTTGATTGGTCAGGTCGTAAAGCGCGGAACGGTACAAGCTAATATCAACGTTTCTGATCTTGAGGCTGGTGTGTACATCATGAGAGTGGACGATGGGGATGAGGTGAACACGCAGAAGTTCATGAAACAGTAAGCACGTTTACTAACCAACCCCCCTTTATACTAAGGAAGGTCCTTGAGAATTTCTCAAGGGCCTTTTTTTATACGTGCAGTATTTCGTCTTCACTGAGGAGTTCTTCATTGCGCAATCGAAGAAATACCTGCGCCACAGCAATGGTATCGCGCTCGCAATAGCGTATAATGCGGTCTAAGTCTCCTGCTTCATAATAGATGCTTCGTACCTGGCTGCCATCAATATCTTCCTTGGGTGAAGGAATGCATAAAACATGTGTGAGTAACTTGAGGGAAGTATAGTGCTTATAATCGCCAAATTTCCACAGTTCTAAGGTATCGAGATGGGGCACTTCCCAGGGTTTCTTGCCGAAAAGATTCAGTTTGCTTGGAAGTGTAATTCCATGGATGAGCATTCTCCGGGCGATGTAAGGAAAGTCGAATTCTTTCCCATTGTGCGCGCATAAAAGCTGCTGTGGCCTGTTGAAATGAGTCTCCAGGAGGTTTTTAAATGCCTGCAGCAGACTTTTTTCATCACCATGGAAAGTGGTGACACGGAAGTGGCGCTGACTCCCTTTATTGGCAAAATAGCCTACGGAAATACAAATAATCTTCCCAAACTCCGCCCATATGCCTGCTCGATCATAAAACGCTTCAGGAGTATAGTCGTCTTTGCGCTGATATTGTGTTTTCTGCTCCCAAAGCTGCTGAGCGCTCTCGGATAAATCGGTAAACTCCTTTTCTTGAGGTACAGTTTCAATATCTAGAAAAAGGACATTCTCCAAATGAATTCTATGTAGCATGAAATAATTTCTTTATTAAATATAAGAAAATTCTTTAAAATAAAGATTGCTGTCCGGGCGGATTTTCGTGTTCTAGCAACCACTTTTTCCGCCACAAACCGCCAGCGTAGCCCGTAAGCGAGCCATCACTGCCAATGACGCGATGACAAGGTATGATGATCCACAATGGATTCTTTCCATTAGCACTTGCAACGGCTCTAATGGCTTTTTCATCTCCAAGTTCTCGTGAGAGTGCCAGATACGAAGTGGTCTCTCCAAAAGGAATCGCTTGTAGCGCCTTCCAAACACGCTTTTGAAAATCTGTTCCCTGTGGGTTCAGTTGGAGTTCGAATTGCGAACGCTTTCCTTCAAAATACTCTGTCAATTGTCGTACACAAGCTTCTAATTCTTTCGGCGTATCGGTGAGTTGTTGCTCCTCATCAAATACTTGAACTGCCTGAATTCCTTCGGCATCTCCCGTAATTTTGGCTTTTCCTAAGGGTGTTTGGATAATGGCTACTTTCATCTTTTGCGACTTCACCACTAAAAATAAAGATTTTGCAACATTCTTCATGTCATTCGTCTAAAAGACTGGTTTCTACGTTGTTCTAACCTAAGATTTTACATAGTTTAGAAGTCCCAAATCTAAAAACATGAAGTCCCTAACGTTTGCCGCCGTGATGACGGTATTGGCTTTTTTCGTCAATTCAGACCACTTCAAAGTAGAAAACAATAACATTGTTTGGCAAAAGGTTTTCCGAACCGAAGCATCCATCAATGATGTGCATCAAGCTCTGCAGTTAAAAGGTGATGTCAATCGACTTAAAATCGAGGAAGATGTGTTGTTCTTCGAATTGACCTTCGACAATAAACAAGACCTACATCAATACGGGTATCGCCGTGGAAGCTATCCTAGCTATTTGGGCTTGGGAGGAAAGTACAGCGGCTATGTACAAGTAAAAGACGGACGCTACCGCGTAACGGTCAATAACGTACAATTTATAGACGACATCAATGGATTGTTACTAGACGATCTTACAGCCAACGCCACCCGAAAAGGAAAGGTGAGAGAAGGCAACCGCACTCGTAAAGTTTTAAATGTATTTGATGCGTATTTCTCGGATAAGTTTGATGTTACTGTACAGCAGCTATCTAACTCCGACTGGTAGATAAACGATTTTAAGTCAAGCCCCAAATCTTGATTTTAAAGCTCGGCGGCTCTTAGGAGTCTTCGGGCTTTTTTTCTTCAATGATGCCAATACGTGCTGCGCGACTTTCCCAGTTTCTTCTGGCCAAGGCCTGTAAATCCTCAACATTGTCCATCTCGTCCATGATTTCGAGACCCAGAAGCGTTTCTATGACGTCTTCCATGGTAACCAGTCCACTGACCGAACCGTATTCGTCTACGACCAACGCAATGTGCTCACGTTTGCTCACAAAGGTTTCGAATAATTGGGGAATGGGGATGTTGCGATCCGTAACCAGAATATCTCGTCGAATGGTGGAGAGCGGTTTTCCGCCTTCCTCGTAGATCATATCTTCTAGCACGTCATCTTTCAACACAAAACCAGTGATGTTGTCCACCTTGTCTTTGAAGATGGGAATTCTAGAAAAACGCAGTCGTGGGTTGGACTCAAAAAAGTCTTTGATGGTCATATCCTCGGAAGCAGTCTTCATAACCGTACGCGGCGTCATGACATCTTTGGCTAATATCTCGTCGAATTTCAGCAGATTTTTGATCACGGTGCTTTCTGATTCCTGGAAAACCCCTTCCTCGTGAGCAATATCGGCCATGGCGGTAAAGTCTTCACGACTGAACACAGAGCCGTGATGTCCTTTGCCACCCACCAACTTGGTGAAAAGCTGTAGAATCCAAAGAATTCCTGTGTACTTTAGAATAAGCACCATTACCTTCAGGGTTTTGGCTGAAAAATTGGCCAATTGCTTCCAGAAGGTGGCGCCAATTGTTTTCGGGATAATCTCTGAAACCACTAAAATTAAAAAGGTCATGATGGCTGAAACAATACCAACCATATTGATACCCAAAACTTCAAACTTGTAGGGCAAGCTCTCAGCCTGAACACCCACAAGGATAGCACCTACTGTGTGTGCAATGGTATTCAAAGTAAGGATGGCTATGAGTGGTTTATCCACATCCTTCTTCAGGTTTTCTAGTGTGGTGGCATAAGCTTTGCCTTCCTGTTTTTTTACATTGATAAAGGTGGGTGTGACGCTGAGCAACACGGCCTCTAAAATGGAGCAGAGGAAGGAAAAGAAAATGGAAATGACGGCGTAAAAGACCAGTAAGCCCATAAATTGGTTGGTTTTGGACGAATTTACGAAATCAATTTCACTACATCCTTGGCAAAGTAGCTCGCAATGATATTGGCCCCTGCGCGTTTGATGGCTGTAAGTTGTTCCAACATTACCGCGTCGTGATCCAACCATCCCTTTTCGGCAGCGGCCTTCAGCATCGCATATTCCCCAGACACTTGATACACCGCCAATGGCACATCGATAGCATCCTTGAGCTCACGAACGATGTCTAAATAGCACAAACCTGGTTTGACCATCACAATATCGGCGCCCTCTTCGATATCCATGAGTGTTTCGCGAACCGCCTCGATACGGTTTGCAGGATCCATTTGATAGGTTTTTTTGTCTTTCGGAACATTTTCCAGATCTACAGGTGCCGAATCAAGCGCATCACGAAAAGGGCCGTAAAATGAAGAGGCATACTTCGCACTATAACTCATGATGCCTGTATTGATAAAATTCTCTTCGTCTAAGGCTTCACGAATCACTAAAACACGCCCATCCATCATATCACTGGGCGCCACAAAATCTGCACCTGCCTGGGCATGTGAGACACTCATTTCAGCTAAAAAAGCGGAGGTTTCATCATTCAAAATACGTCCATTTTCAACAATCCCGTCATGACCATAAGAGGAATACGGATCCATCGCCACATCGGTCATTACTAGCATATCCGGACATGCCGTCTTAACGGCTTTGATGGCGCGTTGCATCAGGCCGTCAGTGTTGAGCGCTTCGGTACCTGCATTGTCTTTTAAGTGATCTGGTACTTTCACAAAAAGCAAGACAGAGCGCAGGCCTAAAACCCAAAGATTTTTGACCTCGCGTTCCAGTTCATCCAAACTCAATCGAAAGTAGTCAGGCATGGAAGCGATGGGTTCTTTGACGCCTTTCCCCTCAACAACAAATAAAGGGACAAGAAAATCATCTGGTG
>CAWUKP010000135.1:0-6884 GCA_963922975.1 uncultured Spongiivirga sp.
GACCTTATGATTCCTGTTTTCATCACGAAGTATCTGCCACACGGATTGATTGGTATTTTGATGGTCGGTATCCTTTCGGCGGCCATGTCCTCGCTGAGCTCTACGGTAAATTCTCTTTCTGCGGTTACGGTGGAAGACTTTTTCAATAGAGGAAAAAAGAAACTTTCTGGCAAGCAATACATGCTCACCTCGAAACTTTCGGTACTTTTTTGGGGCGTGGTCTGTATTGCATGTTCCTTTCTCTTCGGAGGAAGTGACAATCCAGTTATTGAAATTATCAACGCAATAGGCTCGGTTTTCTACGGCCCAGTTCTGGTTACTTTCTTGCTTGCCATTTTCTCCAAGAAGGTTAATCACATTGGCATGAATGCTGGTATTATTGTAGCAGTATTGATCAATCTTACCTTCTCCGGAACCATACAAGACATCTTTGGCTTTGATTTAGGATTTGACATCTTTTGGATCTGGCTTAATTTCACAGGAGTGGTACTTTCCTTGCTTATCGCCTTTGTGGTCAGTTATGCGACCCAGAAGGTGCCTGCAAAAAATATATCTGGCATGCGCTTACAATTAAAGCGTTCTGACTTTATGACCAAGGAGGTCTACATCCTCTTGGCGTTTTTTCTGGTTATTTTGGTTTTAAGTTACTTCATTCCTCAAATATTCAACTAAATGAGAATATTGCTCGTTCCAGATGGATTTAAAGACTCGCTTCCCGCAGCGAAAGTCATCGAAGCTATGCAGCAAGGAATTCATCAGCTTAATAGTTCTATACAAACACACGCCATTGTGGCTTCTGATGGGGGCGATGGGTTTTTGGAATCCGTTCAGAATTATCTCGATCTTCAAATGATTGCTGTACCTACTCAAGATCCCCTAGGTCGTTCCATACAGGCTATGTATGGTTACGATCCAACCAAGGGCATTGCCTACATTGAGCTGGCCAAAGCATCGGGAATTGAGTTATTGACGGCAGAAGAGCGCAATGTCATGAAAACATCCACTTTCGGTACGGGTCTTCAAGTTAAGGACGCTATACAACGTGGTGCTCAAAAAATCTATGTCGGTCTTGGTGGAAGTGCCACCAATGATGCTGCTACGGGCATTGTATCTGCTTTGGGCTATAGGTTCCTTGATGCTGAAGGTAAAGAGGTAATTCCCAACGGCAATGGGCTTCGAAATATTGCTAGTATTAGGAAACCTGATGTGTTAGATGATTCCATTGAAGTTATAGCGATCAATGATGTTTTAAATCCATTGTATGGTCCACAAGGGGCAGCATTCACCTATGGAAAGCAAAAAGGGGCCAGTGCCGAAGAGTTGGTGCTGTTAGACGATGGATTGAAAAATCTGAGCGAAGTAGTTTTAAAAGAGCTAGGCAAAGATTTCGCCTTGATACCGGGAAGTGGGGCTGCTGGAGGATCGGCTTATGGCTTAAAAGCATTTCTGAATGCTCAATTCATTAATGGCACCTCTTTTATCCTTGGTCTGTCAGACTTCAATGAACTATTGGCAACGCATACGTTTGACTGTATTCTGACTGGCGAAGGGAAAATCGACCATCAAACAGCCTTCGGTAAAATGGTGTATGGTGTGGTGCTCGAAGCTCAAAACCATGCGATTCCCGTATTTGGAATTTGCGGAAAACTAGATCTATCGCCCTCCGAGGTAAAAGCCTTGGGTCTAGCGGATGCTGCTCAACTGTACGATCCTTCTAAACCGGTTTCATACAGCTATGAGCATGCTTATGAATTGGTTGCCCAACGCACATTCGAGTTGTTGCACAAACACTTTGGCACTATTCAATCACAATAGAACTTTTGAATTCTTGCGAGAATGCAAAATACCCTAAGGCAAAAGCGTCGGGATCTCCTGTATTGTCGAAGGTTTCCATATTGTCAATTATGAATTCAAAAACATTCCCTCGGATGGTAGCCGCAGGAGTTTCGAAAACACCAAAATCCTCTTCGGTTTGTTCAAGCAGTAGGTTCATGTAATTGTAAAAATTACGATCTGCCCCCAAAATACTGACCTCCACTTCTTGGCCCACTTGTAAATCATCGTCGTAGAAATAGGAGAACTGGAATTGCTGACCTTGATAAAAAGTATCTTCGGTGGTTAAGAAATTGTCGTTGTCAAAATCGAAAATATAAAAATTATCAGCCTCACCATCGTCAGTGAAACCTACCTCTAATTCGATATCGTCTTCATCAAAGAGCGTTTCGTCTCCTTGGCGAAGGAAGTCGATTGGCACTGATTCTGCATAAGTCGTCGTAGCAAAATACCGCTTACCTTCATGCACAAAGAATAAATTGAAACGCATGCCAGGAAGCACATCTGCCGATCGGATACGTTGATCCGTATCGAAGGTCGGATCTGGTTCGTAGATACCCGAGCCTGGTGTTACTTCTGCTAAAAACTTAAAACTACTACCTTCTTCGGTGGTACCTTCATTCACCACAATCTGTATGGAGATTTCATTAATCCCCGAAACTGGTGTAACGTTGCCAAAGAAATCGTCTGTTTGTCCGATTTTGATTTCCACCGGCACAAATTCCTGACTGATATCCACACGAATCAAGCCGTCCACAATGAGGCGGGTATCCGTAGGTGGGAGGTCTACTTCAATAACATCTTCACAACTGACAAATGCGAAGGAAATGAGCAACAAATAGCATATTCTTTTCATGGCTAAAACTTGAAATTATACGTTACAGAAGGAACGATCCCGAAAATCGAGGTTCGGATGGCCTCGTTCACGCCTGTATCTTGGTTTCTTCTAAAATTGATAGACGCTGCATTACGTCGATTGTAAATATTGTAAATACTGAAAACCCATTGTCCCTGGAACTTTCGATCTGTATTTCCTCTGGGAGTGAGTGTCGCAGACAGATCCAAGCGATGATAGTCAGGAAGTCTTTGTGAGTTTCTAGGTCCAAACAAGGGCGCTACGATTCCCTGGAACTCAAATTGCGCAACTGGGAAATTCACAGGTTGCCCTGTTTGATAAATAAAGTTTCCGCTGAAACTCCATCTTTTGTTCAACTCGTAATTTCCGAACAAGGCAACATCGTGGCGCTTATCGTAGGGCGTATTGTACCATTCTCCTAAGTTAATCCCTGTTTCTCTATTGGATCGGCCATTGTCGAATGTTGGAATTCGTCCAGGCGTTCGCTGTTCAGATTTGGCAAGTGTGTACGCCAACCAGCCTTGAAAGCGACCTTCATTTTTTCGAAAGAGAACTTCTAGTCCGTAAGCTCTTGCTTCACCATTCAAAATGACACGCTCAATGGCGTTATTGGCAATGAGATTGGCCCCATCGATATAGTCTATTCGATTTTTGACTTCCTTGTAATAGACCTCTGTTTCCAGAGAATAGGCGCCGTCTTGAATATTCCTGAAATAACCCAAAGCATATTGATCCAACAACTGTGGTTCTACATAAGGTCCACTGGGCGTCCACACATCTAATGGGGTAGGTGAGCTGGTATTGCTCAAGAGATGAATGTATTGCGCCAGCCGGGTATAACTGGCTTTGATAGAATTGTTATCATTGAGTGTGTAGGCGAGCGCCACTCTGGGTTCAAGGTTGATGAAATCCTTCAAGACTTCCGATCTAGATCTCGACAAAGTGTCGATGGGTTCTGCTTCTTGATAGGTGAGGGTGAAGGGGTCAAAAACAACTGCTTGGTCGTTTAAATAATCGAAAATCTCATCTTGGCCCAGGCGCGCAAAATAACTGGCTCGCAAGCCATACTGCAAACTCAGCTTCGGGCTGATTTCTTGCTCTACACCAATGTACACCGCAGTTTCGTTGGCGTACTTTTTCGTTAGTTCATCAGAAACGATCCCAGAATCTTCACTGGTTGGTTCGATTTCTCCGGGATTGAAAACGTAGTAGATATTATTCAATCCGTAATTAATTTGCAATCGATCGTTGATGTAATGCTTTAGGTCGTACTTCAGATTGAAATTGGTAATTCCTGAGTTCCAATCAAAGCCAACGAAATCTAACTTCAGTCCGTAAAAGTAGTCTGAATAGATCAACGAAAGGTTCGAGAACAATTTATCAGAGAAAAGATGATTCCATCGGAAGTTCACTACCGCATTTCCATAAATATTTTCGAAGTTGTCATTTACGTTGAAGGAATCACGACCAAAGTAGCCTGATAGGTATAAACTGTTACGGTCATCCAATTTATAATTCAACTTGGTATTGAGATCGTAGAAATACGCTGAGTTGTCGATATCAAACAAAGGAAGAAATAAGTGGGCGTAGGAAGCACGACCTCCAGCAAGAAAACTGGCTTTCTCCTTTACGATGGGGCCTTCTGCTAGAAACCTACTAGCAACAGCACCGATACCTCCAGTAAATTTATAGTCGCGGTTGTTACCTTCTCTTTGGAAAATTTCCAGTACCGAAGAAACACGTCCGCCATAACGCGCAGGAATACCGCCCTTGTACAATTTCAAGTCTTTAATAGCATCTGGGTTGAATACTGAAAACAGTCCGAAAAGGTGAGATGAATTAAAAATAGTAGCCTCATCCAGAAGGATTAAATTTTGGTCAACCGCACCACCTCTTACATTGAAGCCAGAAGAAGCTTCGCCAGCATTAGTGACGCCAGGCAAGAGCACGAGCGACTTGATCACATCTGCTTCACCAAGAACTACGGGCACCTGTTTGATGGTTTCCACCTTGAGTGTGTTGACACTCATCTGTGGTATTCGTATGTCAATGCTTTTGTCTTCATCTGTTACCACTACTTCTTGCAATTGCTCGGTATCTTGTTGAAGTGAAAAGTCTTGTTTGATGTCTCGGGTTAATGAAACACGGGTTTCGGTGCTCTGAAAACCAATATACCGCACTTGAATGGTGTAGGAACCCTCAGGGATGGTAATGGAGTAGAAACCGTATTCATTGGTGGTAACGCCAGTGGTTAATTCCTTCACAATTACCGTGGCTCCAATCAATGTTTCGTTACTGGAAGCATCACGGACAGTACCACTCAGGGTATGTCTTTGTTGTGCGAAAGTAAAGGAGATGGAAAGAAAGAAAAAAAGGAGCAATGCGGATGGATAGTAGTTCCTCATGTACAAGAGTTTTCCTAAAGTTACCCATTTTGACTCTTGACATTTCAGCTTAAGAAAAATTTAACAAAAAAGGCTACACTTTGCAGCATAGCCTTTTCTTTTTTGATAAGCTTATTCATTACAAAGCTGCAATAATATCGTTTAAGGTGTGACTTGGACGCATAGCATTGGAAGCCATTTCTTCAGTAGGGAAGTAATAGCCGCCGACATCTTGCGGATGCCCTTGCGCATTGTTCAATTCCTCAATAATAATCGCTTCCATGCTTTTCATGCGTTTCGCAATATTGCTGAAAACTTCTTTCAAGCCTTGATCATCGTTTTGGGCAGCGACCGCTTCAGCCCAATAAAGTGCCATGTAAAAATGACTTCCTCGAGTATCTAATTCACCCACCTTTCGTGATGGAGAACGATCGTTGTCTAGGAATTTTTCGGTTGCTTCGTCGAGCGCTTCACCCAAAATTTTAGCCTTCGTATTGTTGAAGCTATCTCCCAAATGATCTAAGGAGACTGCCAATGCTAGAAATTCACCTAATGAATCCCAACGAAGGTGTCCTTCTTCCTGGAACTGCTGTACATGTTTTGGAGCCGAACCGCCAGCACCTGTTTCGAACAAGCCACCCCCATTCATCAAAGGTACAATCGACAACATTTTGGCACTGGTTCCTACCTCTAAAATAGGGAAGAGGTCTGTCAGGTAATCACGCAACACGTTTCCAGTAACAGAGATGGTGTCTTTTCCTTCTTTGATGCGGGTGAGGGTATACTCGGCGGCCTTCGCAGGCGCTAAAATTTGAATGTCTAGCCCAGTTGTATCGTGTGTTGGTAAGTATTGCTCAACCTTTTTGATTAACTCTGCATCGTGGGCTCTGTTTTCATCTAACCAGAATACCGCTGGTGTTTGTGAAGCACGAGCTCTGGTGACGGCTAATTTCACCCAGTCTTGGATTGGTAAATCCTTTACTTGGCACATGCGCCAGATATCACCTTTTTCAACAGCGTGCTCGATAAGCACTTTGCCTTGGGCATCTATTACTTGAACTTTACCGTCTTGAGCAATTTCGAAGGTCTTGTCATGCGACCCGTATTCTTCCGCTTTTTGGGCCATGAGACCTACATTTGGTACGGTTCCCATCGTTGATGGATCAAAGGCGCCGTGCTTTTTACAGAAGTCGATCGTAGCCTGATAAATAGGTGCATAGCTGCTATCTGGAATAACGGCTTTGGTATCTTGTGTGTTACCTGCTGCGTCCCACATCTTTCCTGAGTTTCTAATCATCGCTGGCATAGAAGCATCGATGATTACGTCGCTAGGTACGTGTAGGTTGGTAATACCCTTATCTGAATTGACCATGGCCACTTTTGGACCTTCTTCGAACGCTTTTTGGATGGCAGCTTCAATCTCCTCCTTTTTATGAGAAGGAAGTTTTTCTAAACTATTCAGTACGTTTCCGAGGCCGTTGTTGGGTTCTGCATCGATAGCTTCTAAGGTTTCCCCATGAGTTTCAAAGACGTCTTTCAAGAAAGTACGAACGGCATGTCCAAAAATGATAGGGTCTGACACCTTCATCATTGTGGCTTTCATATGCAATGAGAAGAGTACATCTTGTGCCTTGGCATCAGCTACTTGTTCTTTAAGGAAGGCCAGCAGTGCCTTTTTACTCATAAAAGTGGTATCAATAATTTCACCCTTTTGAAGCGCTACTTCAGGTTTCAGAACCGTTTCTTCTCCTTTCGCATTGATATGTTTGATCTGAACGCTTTTTGCATCGCTCAGGGTCACCGATTTTTCG
>CAWUKP010000136.1:0-6875 GCA_963922975.1 uncultured Spongiivirga sp.
CAATTGATACAGCAGGGAAGTAACGGTAGTCTTCCCGTTGGTACCTGTAACACCTATGAGCTTCAAATTCTGCGAAGGATTGCCATAGAAATTGGCAGCCATAATCGCCAAAGCACTTGATGTATCATTGACCTGCACATAGGTGATGCCATTGATTACTTCGGTAGGCATCTCTTCGCAAACCACTACAAGTGCACCTTGATCAATTGCTTTTTTGATGTAGTCATGACCATCCACATTGGTGCCTCGGATGGCAACGAACACATCATTTAAACTAACCGCTCTTGAATCAAATACAATTGTATTTATGGCCACGGAAGTATCTCCGATTACGGATTCGAGCCCTACCTTGTACAGTATGTCTTTGAGCAAGATCGTCATGTGGTCTGTAAAATGATTTCTTGGTTGTTTTTGACTTTATTCCCAGGCGCCACCGATTGCCCCGTCACTTCGCCAATACCTTCCACACGTACCTGCAACCCCATATTTTCCAGTAAAGAAATCGCGTCCATTACTGGCATACCCTTTACATTGGGCATAATGGTTTTGTATTTCTTGGCCGTTTCGAAGTAGTGTTCAAAACCGTCCGCAACTTTTTGATCATTTACTTCCAAAGTCTTTAGCTCGTCGAAAATGGGCGTATCGGTATAAATCTTATGAGCAATTCGTTTGAATACGGGCCCTGAAACATCTGCACCGTAGTAGCCAACGCTCTTGTCGGGTTCATGGATAACCACAATACAAGAGTACTTGGGTTGATCCGCAGGAAAGTAGCCCACAAAGGTTGAGATGTAATCCAACTTACTTTTATCGCCCTTCGCCTGCGCATAATTCTTCTGACAGGTACCTGTCTTGCCGGCCATGGAAAAGTTGGCATCATATAGATCATGACCTGTACCGTGTTTTTTCTCGACCACATTCTCCATCATCCTTTGGAGTTTGCCGATGGTTTCTTTGGAAAGAATAGAAGGATTGATGATTTCCTTTTGGAAAACGGTTTCACGATCGCCCCAGTCTTTAATAGCTTTCACGAAACGCGGGCGCACCATTTCGCCATCATTGGCTACGGCATTGTAAAAGGCTAGTGTTTGTAGAGGCGTGAGTGAAACATTGTATCCATAAGCCATCCATTGCAAGGTAATACCGCTCCAGTTCTTTGTATCGTTGGGATGTGGAATTTTGGGTGAACCTTCGCCTGTAATTGGTAAATCCAGTTTTTTATTTAGGCCCATATTGTATAGGCGATCTACGAATTTCGAGGGATTCTTCTTGTAGAAGCGATCTATAATTTTAACAACACCGGTGTTGGAAGACACCTCAAAGGCCTCCGAAGCGGTGATTTTTCCATAGCCACCTCTTCTGGAATCTCTAACTTTTTCCCCATAGAAAGTGAGGATTCCATTCTCCGTATCCACTACGTAGGATGTATCCACCACCTTATCTTCCAGAGCGGCTGCCATGGACATCAATTTAAAGGTCGATCCAGGCTCATGCGATTCCCAAACCGCATAGTTTCTGCGCTCATAGTAAAAGCCTTCTGTGCTTCTTCCCAAATTGGAGATGGCTTTGATCTCTCCAGTTTCAGTTTCCATCACCACCACACAACCATGATCGGCCTTGTACTTTTCTAATTGATCGAGCAGTGCATGGTGCGCAATGTCTTGGATATTCACGTTGATAGTGGAGATCACATCATAACCATCTTCAGGTTCGATCTCGGGTTCTCCGATAGGCTTCCATTGATTGTTGGCAATCTTTTGTTTCCACCGCCGACCTTCTTTCCCCCTCAGGTAAGCTCCGTAAGCGCCTTCTAAACCAGCTCGGGAATAATAGCCTTCATCATCTTTGCGGTCGTAGCCTACGGTACGTTCAGCAATTTTACCAATAGGATGCTCACGCACCGTTTTCTGCTCAACTATCAGTCCTCCTTTAAAGGGACCTAGATTGAACATCGGGAATTGCTTCACCATCATGTATTGATTGTATCCCAAGTTTCGGGCAATCAAATGGTAGCGATTCTTGTTGGCTCGTGCTTTTCGCAATGTATTTTGATAATAAGAAGAGGGCCTGCCGAACATCTTGGAAAGTTCATCGGAAAGTGGTTTGAGATGCTCCTCAAAAGTGTTGTTAGACACGGTTACCGCGTCGAAACGAATTTCGTATTTGGGCACTGAGGTAGCTAACAAGCTGCCATCGTCTGCGTAGATATTTCCGCGATTTGGGGTGATGGTGAAGTTCTTAACCGTCCGCTTTTCGGCCAAACTTCGGTAGTGTTCGCCCTCAAAGAATTGAATATTCACCAATTTAGCCACCACACCTATGGCGGTCAGAAACATAATGCCTGCCACCACATACAACCGATTCATTATGTTTTTACTGTTGACGGCCATGGGTTATTGGGTTGAGCGCACTCTTATTTTCTGGGGTGGCGCATCTGAGGGCACCAACCCACGTTCTTTCATTTTTACGGTGATATAGGATTCAAGCTGCAGTTTTTGAAGGGTAGTTCTGGTGTCGACAAACTCGCTTCGCAACTCTTTTACCTTGTCGTTCATTTTGGCGATCTCGTGTACTTTTTTGTCTGCACTATGCGAACTGGCAATCATTACAATGGCGAGCAATGAACCAAATAGGATGAAGCGCCAATTTTTGACTGACTCTTCACTGATCAGAAATCGCCCTCTTAATATGTCTAAAATCCCCTGCTTCACTTAAATTCTTTCTGCGATGCGCAATTTTGCACTACGCGCTCTGCTGTTTCTCTGTATCTCTTTCGCCGAAGGCACCACAAGACCTCCTACTTTTTTAAATGGAACTTCCACATTTCCGTAGAAGTCTTTTTCAGGCTCACCCTCAAAAAGTCCGCTACGAATGAAGCGCTTTACCAAACGGTCTTCCAATGAATGGTAACTAATGCAGCTGATGCGACCGCCTGCTTTCAAGATATCGGGCAACTGCATCAAAAACTCTTTCAATACGGCAATCTCCTGATTCACCTCAATGCGAATGGCCTGAAAAACTTGGGCCATTATTTTGTGCTCTTTGCCCCGTGGAAGAAACCGTTGGATGGCTGCTTTTAGCGCATCGCTGGTTTCAATTTTATTTTGCTCCCTTTGCTGAACGATGGCATTGGCTATTCCACGGGCACTTTTCAATTCGCCATACTCCCGAAAGAGCTGCTCCAAAGAAGTCACATCGTACGCATTCACCACTTGGTATGCTGTTAGAACGTTGTTTTGACTCATTCTCATATCCAACTTAGCGTTAAAACGGGTGGAAAACCCGCGTTCAGCCACATCGAATTGATGAGAAGACACTCCAAAGTCGGCCAGGACACCATCTACTTGTTTAACCCCATAGAATTTCAAGAAGCGTTTGATATGCCTAAAATTCTGAGGGATGAGCCTAAAACGCTCATCTTCAATCACGTTAGCAGCCGCGTCTTCATCCTGATCAAAGGCGTAGAGCTTCCCTTTTGGTCCAAGTCTTTTCAATATTTCACGAGAATGTCCTCCGCCGCCGAAGGTTACATCCACATAGACTCCATCTTCTTTGATATTGAGTCCATCAACCGTTTCTTGCAATAAGACCGGGTCATGATACATCATCTCCTTCTTCATTACCCATGACTTCTTCTGCTAAGTCGGCAAAGTCAACGGCAGCGTCATCCACGGCCTGTTCATACTTTGTTTTATCCCATATTTCTAAGATGTTGACGGCAGAGGCCAACACCAATTCCTTTTCGATACCTGCAAAAGCGATTAAATCCTTTGGAATCAATAAGCGTCCAGCGTTATCTACCTCCACTATCTTCACTCCAGCCGTGAAACGACGAATGAAATCATTGTTCTTTTTTCGGAAACGATTGAGCTTATTCACCTTACCCATCACTGCATTCCATTCATCCATGGGGTACAATTCCAAACAGGGCTGGAAAACCGATCGCTTCAACACAAAACCGGACTGCATGACGACCGCCAACTGTTTTTTGAAAGCAGCTGGCATCATCAAACGGCCTTTGGCATCGGCCTTGCATTCGTATGTTCCAATAAGGTTGATCAACGGTGGTTTGTCTATATAAAGTCAAATATATACAAAAATTTACCACTTTTTACCACTTTGTGACACTTGTTGATAAGTTTCTACCACTAGCATAAAAAACTCGTTAAAAGGCTGATTTTAGGGATCTTCTCTTGCCTTTTTATTTTTGTTTTTATGTTTTTTGATGAAATTTGAGACTCGTCAGTCTCCAGAAATTCGCTGAATCTTAATTGTTTGAATTGCCTATATTTGTTTTTGACAAAAAGCCTAGTCCATTGATTGACACACAACTCAAAAGAGAAGGAAAATTTAGCTACTTAGAAGTCGGAGAAGGCACCCCCATAATTATCCTTCATGGTTTGATGGGAGGCTTGAGTAATTTTGAAGCCGTCACGCAGCAATTTCCCAATCTGGGGTACAAAGTTGTGATTCCAGAACTTCCTATTTACGACATGCCGCTGCTTAAAACCAATGTGAAAACCTTGGCTTTGTATCTGGAGGATTTTATCGAGCACAAAGGTTTTGACCAAGTCATTTTACTCGGAAATTCGTTGGGTGGCCACATCGGTCTCTTACACACGAAATTATTCCCTGATAAAGTGAAGGCTTTGGTGATTACCGGAAGTTCAGGTTTGTATGAAAGCGCCATGGGAGATGGTTATCCAAAACGAGGTGACTACGAATTTATCAAGAAAAAGAGCGAAGCCGTTTTCTATGATCCTGCGGTAGCAACAAAGGAAATAGTAGATGAAGTGTACGCCACTGTAAATGATCGTAGCAAATTGGTGAAGACTTTGGCCATTGCCAAAAGTGCCATTCGTCATAACATGGCAAAAGACCTTCCGAAAATGCTGACTCCTGTTTGCATCATTTGGGGCCATAACGATACAGTTACGCCGCCTGAAGTAGCGGAAGAATTCCACCAACTATTGCCAGATTCGGAGCTTTTCTGGATTGAAAAATGTGGACATGCACCTATGATGGAGCATCCTCAAGAATTCAACCGTTTATTGGAAGCGTGGTTGTCTAAGCGCAATATTTAATTCCGTGAAAATAAAGTTTGCAGAGTTCGTAATGAGCAATTCGGACGTGGCCAAATGTCCGAAAGAGCCGCTGCCAGAATACGCCTTCATTGGGCGTTCGAACGTTGGTAAGTCTTCATTAATCAACATGCTGACCAACCACAAAGGATTGGCCAAGACTTCTGGTCGCCCAGGAAAAACGCAACTGATCAATCACTTTAAAATTAACGGCGAGTGGTTTTTGGTGGATCTACCAGGATATGGATACGCCCGTGTTTCCAAAAAAGACAAGAAGACCTTTCAGAAATATATTACCGAATACTTTAAGAAACGAAAGCAACTGGTCTGTGCATTCGTCTTGGTCGATATTCGCCACGAACCTCAAAAAGTAGATTTGGAGTTCATGGAATGGCTAGGTTCCAACGGAATCCCATTTGCGATTATCTTCACCAAAGCCGATAAGCTAAAGCCAAATGCCATCCCCACACATATCCACCTGTATGAGCAAAAAATGCTTGCAGATGTCTGGGCTGAAATGCCACCCTATTTTGTGACCTCTTCAGCGCATGGTACTGGAAAAGAAGATGTATTGAACTATATTGGCGGTATCAACGAAGAGCTCAAAGCCCAGCAGTAGGGAGGCGTTCTTTCACTAAATCAATCAAGTCATCAACCGTGTGAAGTGCCGCAAACTCTTTGGCCGCAATTAGAATTTGCATGCGTTCTGGATACTCGACAAAGACAACGGGCAAGGCGAACTCATTTTCATCAAAAAGCTGCATTCTTTTGCGGAACTCATCGCGGTATAAGAATTCAAATGGAATAGCTGAGTCCTTTCTATATTCTTTCCAAACTTTTGATTCTGACAAAGAACCGTGCGTAAGTTTACACAAATCACAGGGGTAGGTTTCAGGACTTACAATTTTGTGGGCAGCTTCCAACAAGGCGTTGAGCTTTCCCTTGTTGGCATTGTATACAAAAATTAGCTTTTCTGGTGTGGTAGACATGCTTTGTTAGTCTTCACTCAGATCATTGCATTACAACCACTTACTCCTCTTCAGAGATAGCATCGGTATCTGAGAAATCAGCCAGCCCTTTTTCGGTCAATAAATTGTACCACTGTACAATCTTTTTGATGTCGCTCGCGTAGACACGATCTTCATCAAAATCAGGCAAGACGCTAAAGAAATACTCTTCTAAAACTTCTTTACTATCCTTTGGATTTACAGAGGCCTTCTCGCCGTTTTCCTTGGTTTGCATTTTGGCAAACACCTCACGTAGTGGAAGTTCTTCAGACAAAGTATACACTGCAATTTCAGAAAGCAAACTCACGTTGTTTCGGATGCTTACCGACATCTTTTTTCCGTCTACTAGTGATTGAACTACAAAGCCAGAACGTGTTTGGGCTTTCAACTCATAGAGACCAGGCTTTCCTGAAATAGCTAGTATTTTGTCGAGACTCATATATTAAGATTTTTGAGGCGCAAATATCTTGGGTTCATTCGAATTATCCAACCGAATTAACGCGCTTTTTTTGCGAAGGGAAACTTCATTTTATAATCTACGTTGATCAGGCCTTTGGAAATCTTGTCCAACTTGCTTTTGATCAGTCGCTTCTTCAAACTTGAGAGCTTGTCGGTAAACAAAATTCCCTCGATATGATCGTATTCGTGTTGGATGATACGCGCGGCGATCCCGTCGAACTGCTCCGTGTGCTCCTTGAAGTTTTCGTCGTAATATTTGATGGTGATTTCCGCATTGCGAAACACATCCTCTCTTACATCTGGAATACTCAAACACCCTTCGTTAAAA
>CAWUKP010000137.1:0-6859 GCA_963922975.1 uncultured Spongiivirga sp.
AAATACATCGCTCATTCCGCAGTTTACCAATTCATTGGAAGCGAATTACACACGACGATTGAACAAAGGAAAGGGTAGTATTACCGCGGGTGTCTTTTATCGTGTAATTGAAGATGAAATCAATCGAGCGGTTTTCATCGATCAACTAGATCCGACCTTAAATCGCATCATTTTGACCTTTGATAACTTCGACAATACCTCAGCATACGGTTTTGAATTCTCTTCGAACTACCGTCCTACCAAATGGTGGAGCATCAACGGAAGCTTTGACCTCTTCAGCCAAAAGCAAACGGGTATTACTGAAACCGCGGATGATATTGACGGAGATGGTATTCGCGATCTAGAAAGTATTGTCAGAGAAGAGCGTGAGGTGACCAATACCGCTTGGAACCTGCGTATGTTTAACAACTTCAGTGTCACCAAAAAACTGACGCTATCTGCTTTCGGTTTTTACCGTGGACGTAATCAGGGAATCCAGTTCGAAGCAAGACCGATGTACTTTGTGAACGTAGGCGCTCGCTACAACTTTGCGGATGGCAAGGGTACGTTTAGCGTGAACTACAACGATATTTTCAATACGATGGAATTTGGTTTCGAGGGTGACCGTCCATATCGCCAAGAAGGTCGTTTCAACTGGGAAAGTCAGACCATTTTTGCTGGTATATCCTATCGCTTCGGAAGCAATAAGTATAGAGCCAAGTCTAGAAAACGAAGAGATAATGACGAGAAAGAAGGCAGCGGAGGTATTTTCTAAAAAATTTAATAGCTAACGATATTTAATTGTTGATGGTTAGTGTTAATTGTTAGTTATTAAACCGAAAGCCCAGCACATCCGACCAAGGTAGCTGGGCTTTCTTTATATTCAGTATTATTTTTAGAGTATTACCACTTAATAATGGCACTGGCCCAGGTAAAACCACTTCCGAAGGCAGCCAAAACGATAGTATCTCCTTCTTTGACCTTGCCATTTTCCCAGGCTTCGGTTAACGCGATTGGAATAGAAGCGGCGGTGGTATTCCCGTATCTCATGATATTGTTATAGACTTGGTCGTCAGACAGGCCAAACTTCTTCTGAATGAATTGTGAAATGCGCAGATTGGCTTGATGCGGCACCAGGAGATCAATGTCGTCTTTTCCGAGCTGATTAGCTTGCAAACCTTCCATAATGACTTCACTAAAACGCACCACAGCATGTTTGAAAACAAACTGGCCATTCATATACGGATAGTACGAAGTGTCTTCAGGATCATTTTCTTCCATGATGGCATCTACCCAACGGCCTGTGCTTGGGCCTTCCAAGGCTAATTCAGCGGCGTGCTTTCCTTCGGAATGCAAATGTGTAGACAAAATTCCTTTACCAGTATCTTCCTCTCGAGTCAATACGGCGGCTCCTGCCCCATCGCCAAAAATAACAGTAACCCCACGTCCGCGTGTCGTCTTTTCCAATCCACCTGAATGATTTTCACTACCAATCACCAGGACGTTTTTGTACATTCCGGTTTTGATGAATTGATCACCCACAGACAGGGCATAAACGAAGCCAGAACATTGATTTCGAACGTCTAACGCACCCACGGTGGGCATGTCTAAAAGTTCTTGTACGCGCACGCCTCCACCAGGGAAATACATATCAGGACTGAGGGTTGCGAATATGATAAAGTCAATATCATCTTTTGTCAAACCCGCACGCTCAATAGCAATTTTGGCAGCTTTGGCGCCCATGATTGAAGTTGTATCATCGCTTGTTTTCGGATCGATCCATCGCCGCTCTTTAATGCCTGTTCGCTCCTGAATCCACTCATCACTTGTGTCCATAAATGCGGTCAGGTCATTATTGGTCACCACATTCTCAGGCACATAATAGCCCAAGCCAGCAATTTTTGAATTGTACATATGATTATGAATTTTTCAATAAAGGAATTTGCAAGGTAGGTAAACTTGATAATATCCTAAAAAAAGGTCTATTTTATTGCTATGCATGCATAATATCTCTTGGTTTTTAACAGTGTTTTAGGAAGTAGATTTTGGCGGAATTCCGTAAATTCAAGGTCTTCTAACTCAGCAATTAACCAAGCATGAAAAAGTATGTAGTATTCCTGCTCCTATTTAGTTTTTCCTTTATAGGCAGTACTCAGGTAAATGTCGATTATCAAAAACCTCCTAAAGAAATTTTAGAGCTCGTAGATGCACCATTGGCGCCTAGCGTGATGATGGATGATGCGAAGGAATTCATGATTCTACGTTATCGCGACGCCTACAAGACCATTCAAGAGCTTTCAGAAAAAGAAATGCGTTTGGCGGGGCTTCGTATCAATCCCAAAACCAATATAGGGAGTCGTACTAACTATTACAACAACGTCAAAGTGAAGAAGGTGGCCAACGACGCCATTATGGAGGTCGAAGGACTTCCAGAGAATCCTCGATTGGCCAATTTTAGCTGGTCGCCCGACTATACCAAAATCGCCATGACGCATACTGCTCCTGCTGGTGTCGAAGTGTGGGTGTTAGACATTGCCAAGGCTAAGGCCACCAAATTGACAGTGGCCAAAGTCAATGCCAATATGCGAGATGTCATTAACTGGTTTGGAGATAGTCAACATATTTTGGTAAAAATGTTGCCTAGTGATCGGATGTCATTGATCGATGCGGATAACGCCATTCCTTCTGGGCCCACCATAAGTACCAACGATGGTAAGAAGGCACAGAATAGAACCTATCAGGATCTGCTAAAGAATAAAACTGATGAGCACAATTTCGAGCAATTGGCAAAGTCTGAGCTCTTCAAAGTGGATATGGCAGGAAATGCCACGAAATGGCTGGACACTAATTTGTACACCAACATCAGTTTCTCGCCCAACGGCGAATACGTAATGGTCAACCATGTGGAAAAACCATTCTCTTATTTAGTGCCCTATCGCAGGTTTCCTTCCAAAACCATCATCTTTACCAAAGATGCCCAGAAAATAGAAACAGTGCTTGAAGTACCGCTTATCGAAGACCTTCCAAAAGGTTTTATGGCCACGAGAACAGGGCGACGTAATTTCAGTTGGCGCGCCGATGCTCCAGCATCGCTTGTGTTTGCGGAAGCGCTTGACAAAGGCGACCCAGCAGTGGAAGTTGAGTATCGGGATGAAGTTTTTCAGTTGGATGCCCCTTTTAACGGACAGCCGAAGTCTATTCTCAAAACCAAGAATCGTTTTTCAGGCATTCTTTGGGGAGATGATACCAAGGCCGTTGCTTATGATTACTGGTGGAACAATCGCAATACGAAGACCTATCTCTTCAATCCTTCCAACACCACTGAAACACCCACCATTCTCGTAGACCGAAACTATCAGGATCGTTATCAAGACCCCGGAAATTTTGCTACCGTACGAAATGAATATGGTCGCTACGTATTGGCCACTGAAAATAATGAAGCCTTTCTCATAGGAGCAGGTTATACGGAAAAAGGACAATTTCCTTTTGTCGACAAGCTCAACTTGTCCAATAATACCAAAGAGCGGATGTACCAATCAACCTACACTGATAAATTGGAAAGTTTGTACGACTACGACGCTAAGAAGGATCAATTGTTGGTGCGTATTGAATCAAAAAATGAGTATCCAAATTACTATTTCAGAGATCTGAAGAAGAACCAACTCACGCAAATTACAGATTTTGAAAATCCGTTTAAAAGTCTTCAAAATGTGCATAAGGAAGTGATTACTTATCAGCGTGAAGATGGCTTGGAATTGACAGGCACGCTGTATTTACCTGTAGGCTACGATCAAAACAAAAAGGAAAAGATGCCAATGATTCTCTGGGCGTATCCACGTGAATTCAAAAATAAGGCGAGTGCTTCGCAAAACACGCAAAATCCCAACGAATTTACCTACCCGTATTGGGGATCACCTTTGTACTGGGCTACCAAAGGCTATGTGATCTTGGATGATGCCGCCTTCCCAATTGTGGGCGAAGGCGAAGAAGAACCCAACGATTCATTCAGAAACCAATTAGTAGCCAATGCAAAGGCAGCCATCGATGCTGTAGACCAATTGGGCTATATTGACCGGAATCGCGTGGCGGTGGGCGGACATAGTTATGGTGCATTCATGGTAGCCAACTTACTATCGCACTCGGACTTGTTTGCCGCTGGAATCGCACGAAGTGGTGCTTACAATCGCACACTGACTCCTTTTGGTTTCCAGAGTGAAGAGCGAAATTATTGGGAAGCTCCTGATGTGTATTACACCATGTCGCCCTTCATGCATGCTGAAAAAATGAAGACACCGCTTTTATTAGTACACGGCGAAGCTGATAATAACTCTGGCACCTATCCGCTGCAGAGCAAGCGTTATTTCAATGCGTTGAAAGGCTTAGGGGCCACCGTTCGTTTGGTAATGCTGCCCAAGGAAAGTCATGGATATCGCGCCAAGGAAAGTATCTTGCATTTGTTATGGGAACAGGACGCATGGCTAGAAAAGTATGTAAAAAACAAAAAGATGGAAAAGATCGAAGGCACTCGATAGCCATCAAAAGCTAAATACGTAATAGTAAGAAGAGCCGATTGGAGTCGGCTCTTTCTTTTAGCAGTATTTTTAAAATGGAAAAGCGCGGTCCTCACCACGCTTTTCAAACAACCTAACCAATAAATAAACAAACCAATTAAGGAATATTCTTTTTCATAGCAATTTTTTCAATTGCTTACACCAAAAATAGCAAATGTTTAACCTTTTGACAAAATGTTTGAACAAAAATTTTTGTTAAAGTTTTACAAACTTCTTTGACAGCCTTTGATGTCATCTTGTCACGCTTCCCATCATTGGTATTTTTTTTGCCTTTGGCTATTCAATCGATTTAAAAACTAAAACCTTACATATGGCAACTGGAAATATCAATGTATCTGTAGAGAACATTTTTCCGCTGATCAAAAAATTCCTGTACAGCGACCACGAGATCTTTTTGCGTGAACTCATCTCTAATGCCACAGATGCCACCCTCAAGCTCAAGCACTTGACCAATTTAGGGGAGGCCAAAGTGGAATACGGTCATCCTACGATCGAAGTGAAGATCAACAAAGAAGAAGGCACACTGCACATCATTGACCAAGGTATCGGAATGACTTCCGAAGAAGTACAGAAATATATCAACGAAGTGGCTTTTTCTGGCGCAGAAGAGTTTTTGGACAAATACAAAGACAAGGTAGAAGACGCCGGTATTATCGGACACTTCGGCCTCGGTTTCTATTCGGCCTTTATGGTTGCGGACAAAGTGGAGATCATTACGAAATCGCACACGGATGCTCCCGCCGCACATTGGACTTGTGATGGTTCGCCTGAATACACACTGGAAGCCCACGACAAAACAGAGCGCGGAACGGAAATCATTCTTCATATCACGGAAGACGACAAAGAGTTTCTCGAAGAAAGTCGCATTCGTGAACTATTGGTGAAGTACAACAAATTCATGCCCATTCCAATCAAGTTTGGCACTCGAGAAGAAACCCAAACGATCGGTGAAGGCGATGACGCGAAAGAAGAAAAACTTACGGTTGATAACATCATCAACAATCCAACACCTGCCTGGACCAAAAAACCAGCAGATTTGGAAGAAGCCGATTACAAGAACTTCTATCGCGAATTGTACCCGACACAATTTGAAGAACCGCTCTTTCACATTCACTTGAATGTGGATTATCCGTTTAACCTAACCGGAATCTTGTACTTCCCGAAATTGACAAACGACCTCAACATTCAAAAAGACCGGATTCAATTGTATCAGAACCAGGTATTTGTAACCGATAATGTAGAAGGCATCGTTCCTGAATTCTTGACCATGCTGCGCGGTGTTATTGATTCCCCAGACATTCCGCTGAACGTATCCCGTAGTTATTTACAAGCGGATCGAGCAGTAAAGCAAATAAGCAGTTATATCACCCGAAAAGTAGCCGATAAGCTAACGTCGCTTTTTAAAGACAATCGTGAGGATTTCCAGCAGAAATGGGACGACATCAAGGTGATCATCGAATACGGAATGCTATCTGAAGAAAAATTCTTTGAGAAGGCCGAGAAATTTGCGCTCTATCCTACAGTAAACGGTAGTTACTTCACCTTTGAAGAATTGAAAGAAAAGGTAAAAGACCTGCAAACCGATAAAGACGATAAGCTTGTGTTACTGTACGCTTCCAATAAAGAGGAACAACACGCCTACATCGAAGCGGCCAAAGAAAAAGGGTATGAAGTCTTACTCTTAGACTCCCCAATCGTATCTCACCTCATCCAAAAACTAGAAAGTACTCAGGAGAACTTGAGTTTCGTTCGAGTAGATTCGGATCATATTGATAATTTGATTCAAAAGGAAGAAACGCAGGTCTCCAAGCTTTCTGATGACGAAAAAGAAACCCTCAAAGGCCTGTTAGACGAAGTGATCCCGCAGGATAAATTCTCCGTACAACTGGAAGCCATGAGCAGCACTGCCTCGCCATTTATGATTACCCAGCCTGAATTCATGCGACGCATGAAGGAAATGCAACAAAGCGGTGGCGGCGGTATGTTTGGGAACTTCCCTGAGATGTACAATTTGGTGGTTAATACCAATCACGAATTAGTGGGACAAATCATGGACACCAAAACACGCAAAAAGAAGGAACGATTGATCAATCAAGCACTTGACTTGGCGCGACTTTCGCAGGGCTTGCTCAAAGGTGAAGAACTTACTGCCTTCATCAAGCGCAGCTATGATATGATCAAATAGTGTAACGTTAATGATGCATAGAACCGCTCATACTTGAGCGGTTTTTTTATGCCCTGATTTTCTCGGAATATGTATCTTTAAATCCTTTAAGTACCCTATGAGCAACGGACATAAGGACCCTTTT